>JBOIGK010000115.1:0-3627 GCA_050742695.1 Advenella sp.
GGATGGCTACGTCTGGCGCGATGGCGACACTGACACTGACACCGACAGCGTAACCGGCTAGGAAAAGGAGAAATATTCATCATGGCTGTGTATCAGATCGATGAACTGGCGCCAAGTATCGACCCCACCGCTTTTGTCTTCGACAGTGCGACGGTCATTGGCAACGTTACCCTGGAAAAAAATGTCAGCGTCTGGGCCAATGTAGCCATTCGCGGTGACAACGCGCCTATCCTGATCCAGGAAGGCAGCAACGTCCAGGAAGGCAGCGTGCTGCATGTAGACGAAGGCGTTCCCCTGACCATTGAAAGGAATGTCACCGTGGGCCATCAGGCCATGCTGCACGGCTGCACCATTGGCGAAGGCTCTCTAATCGGCATGCAGGCCATTGTCTTGAACAACGCACGCATTGGCAAAAACTGTATCATCGGCGCTGGCGCCATCGTTACCGAAGGCAAGGTCATCCCTGACGGCTCTCTCGTTATCGGTATCGGCAAAATTGCGCGCACGTTGAGCGAAGACGAAATCGCCAATATTCACAAAAATACTGCTCATTACGTATGGCAGGGGCAGCGCTATCGCAGCGGCCTTAAACGCCTGACGTAATTTCGGCCTTGTGCCACCCTGCCATGACGACTGACCAATTACAGAAATACCTGCTTGACGATCGCAGCACCCGCATCCAGACCGTCGATCTGACCGACACCTGGCACACCGGTCTGGCGCATCAGAGCTATCCGCCGGTCGTTCGCGACCTGCTCGGGCAGCTGTGTGCTGCCTCGGTGCTGCTTGCCTCGAACATTAAATTCGATGGTTCACTCGTGCTGCAACTGCAGGGCGACGGGGCACTGGCCCTGATCGTGGTCGAATGCCAATCAGACTTAAGCCTGCGCGCCACCGTACAGTTGCGTCAGGAATTTGTGGTTCCCGACAATGCCACATTCCAGTCGCTGCTCAACAGCAACGGCAACGGTCGGTTTATTGTCATTCTGGATCCGACAGACCGCCAGGAAGGCCAGCAACCCTATCAGGGTGTGGTGCCCATGGAAGGCGATTCGGTGGCCAAGGTCCTGGAGCATTATATGAAACAGTCGGAACAACTCGACACGCGCATCTGGCTGGCCGCCAACGAGCAACGTGCTGCCGGTCTGCTGCTGCAGCGACTGCCTGACCATGGTGGCACGGCCGATGATGCCGAAGCGCACCAGGAATCGTGGCAGCGCACCCGCATTCTGGCCCAGACCCTGACTCAGGAAGAAATGCTCAGCGAGTCTCCTGAAACGCTGATTCACCGCCTGTTCTGGGAAGAGCCGTTACTCACTTTCGAGCCACAGCCAGTACGCTGGTTCTGCCCATGCACACGTGAACGCGTCGGCAATATGCTCAAGATGCTCGGTCAGGCCGAAATCGAGAGCATTCTAAGCGAACAGGAAAAGGTCGACATCGCCTGCAATTTCTGCGGCAAGCCATATACGTTCGATGCGATCGATTGCGCCCGTCTGTTTATAGATGGCCAGTCGCCCGAGGATCCACCCGAACCCTTAGCGCATTAAGCGCGCACGCAACGGGCAGTGTCCTGTCTGTTGCGCCAGCTGCATCAACGGTGCGCCGCCGCTCTGGTAGCTGCCTTCCCTCACTTCATTTACCTTGCATACCGGCAAACACGGTTGTGGCAACCATGATTCTTGCCACCACTATCTGCGGCACGCCCAGACGAGCGCAACGCAAACTTGCCCAGCGTAGAAACCCACACTATACATTTGCTCTCGTTTTGCGCACACTGCGGGAATGCAATACACCTTCCCGCACATTCTTTTTTTGTTCTGCCTCCGCTATTGTTCTCTTGCCCAGCCATGCCAGCCTGGCGGCGCGCCATCAAAAACAGCCGGCATCTCATTGACACGCCAGCACGGTTTTGCGATGGTGGAGTTTCTCGTCGTCGCCCTTCCCCTGATGTTTGCAACCATGGCCAGCTACGAAGCCTCACGCTGGTATATGGCGCGTGAAGCCGTCAGTCTTGCAATGCTTGAAGCCGGTCGCGCCGGCAGCGTGAAGCACGCCAGGCCGCAGGCCATCGAAGACGCATTCCTGGATGCCCTGGCCCCGCTGTATGCGCCGGCAGGCGCTTTTCGTAGCCCGCGTGCGCGGATGCTTCACCAACAGCAACGATTCGAGCAAGACAGCGGCCAGCTAGCATGGGACATTGTCATTACTCATCCCAACGTGGCCGAATTTGCCGACTTCATGCAAAAGGATCTTCCCATTGCCGTGGAAACCGGCAACCCGGCCATCAATAACAATTATCAGCACCGTCAACACCAACAACATCCGCGCGGCCCTGCATCGGGTAGCACAATCTACGATGCCAACACCCTGCAACTGCAAGCAAGCTATTTATATGTACCGGTGGTGCCGGGCATGCGTACGTTGTTGCGTACCGTGTTCGGTGCGATCAGCACGTCCGGATCACCCCTGGCTACCCAAGGTGTGTTGCCAATAAGCGCGGCGATCACAATTGAAATGCAATCGCATCCGGTGCTCTGGTTGTCCGAAGAAACACCCCACGTCCGCTACAAGCAACGCAATGCGTTTGCCAATTCATCGGGACCGCTGCGCAAACCAACCACTGAGGCCAGTGCTGGTAACGGCGACGCCAGCGGCAGCGATGCCTCCCGGCCAGCAACGCCCGTCGCCACGCTTCCCGGTGGCAAGCCTGCCTCTCAGGCCAGCACTGATGCCGTTGCGGCGGGCAACCAACGTAAGTCAAGCATAACACTTACAAACAATGAAGCGCCAGAAAATGCGCTGCCCACTGAGTCGACCTGCCTGCCATAAACACTGCGGGCAAACGCGCACGACCATCGACACACACATGGCACAAATGCATACATGGCATTCGAAGTTGTATTGACTTGGGCGCTGATTTTGCCGGGAGCCGGTTCGGTCTGGTTCTGATCCGAGCAGATCCTGATTTGGCTCAGTCGGAAATCAATCTGGTCTGCACGAGCGCTACCTGCAGGAAAGACTTATTCCTAACTGCTATTGCTGTACCGGTTTTGATGATTTTGACGGCTTGCCGCTGTCGGACTTAGCCCGCGAGCTGCCGGGCGCCGTTGCCTTTGCATGAGGTTTGCCCGAGGCTTGGGGTTTGGTCGCAGCAGATGCTGTCTTGGCCTTGGATGCCCCGGGTACCTCGTAGCTGACCGGCACGTCGGGTTGCGGCTCATTCGGCGTCAGGATCTGCACATATGTTTCGTCTTTTTTGATCATGCGCATTTCAATACGGGCGCGATCTTCAAGCGCATCTGTACCCGTTTTCAGATCGTGTACTTCCGCATCCATCGCATTATTACGCGCCAGCAACGCCTTGTTCTTCTCTTCCTGGGCTTCCAATTGCTGCTTGAGCACTGTCACGCGCGCCCACCCTTCTTCCCCCCACCAAAGTGGATATTGTATGGCTACGCAGGCAACCATCAAGGCAAGGTATAGTAAGCGCATGACAAATGCTCAATACTCGCGCCGCAGCGCTTAACGGATGTTGTAAAACGCATCCAGACCCGGGAAGCGGGCCACTTCTGCCAGTTCTTCCTCGATACGCAGCAACTGGTTGTACTTGGCCATACGGTCCGA
>JBOIGK010000116.1:0-5676 GCA_050742695.1 Advenella sp.
ACCGACGGCCTGGGTGCGGTTGGCGGCTACAAGGATCTGGCCAAATACACCGAACTTGGCGGTGCACTGATGGTCTTCGCATTGCCTGACAATGTCGCTACCGCAGCGGCAGAAAAAACCACAAAAACGCAATAAATAGCGTCATGCAGGGTGGCCGGTTCACGCCGCTCACCCTGCAATATCAAGGTATCAAAAGAAACACAAATTCATGGCGGCATGTGCAATGCCTGCATGATAAATCTGGGACAAACTCAATATGACTTTACGTTTACGCACAATCGGAGCAGGACTCGCTATCGCTGGAATCTGTACCTTCTCTGCGCAAGCCGCAGATATCAATCCTGGTACACAACTGCTGACCACGATGCTGGCAGCAACCACAACCACTTTTGGTGACGGGGGCGCAGAAACGACACAAGGCACCCTTAAGGCCGAATCGACAGAACAACGGCAAGTGCCGGCCGGCGCCGCTGCAAAGACCGCTGCGCCAACACCAGCACCAGCCACCGCGGCCGAAAAGCCGGCTGCCGCCGACAAACCAGCAGCTGACAAGCCTGCAGACGCGCCAGCAGCCTCCGATAGCGGCGACGTAAAATATGTGGTCAAGGAAGGCAACAAGGCCGATGACCATGTACTGCAAGGATGGAAAACCTGGCGGGCACTCGATTGCGCGCGCTGTCACGGCGCCAAGCAGGAAGGTCTTGTCGGTCCATCATTGATCGTCGCGATTAACAAGCTGTCACACGAAGAATTCAAGACAACCGTGCTCAAGGGTCGTCTGCCACAAGGTATGCCACCATTTGAAAGCGTACCGCGCCTGGTAAAGAATGTTGATAATCTATACACTTATCTGAAAGCGCGTGCAGATGGAAAGCTGGAACCCGGGCATGTATACCCGCTGGATAAATAAAAGCGCTACTATAAGCAGGTGCTCACGCTGAGCCCTGCCTGCATTTCCGCTTTTTATTTCAATTGTTAAGATCGTTGTCGGAAGGATGTATTCCATGCTGTCAGATAAATTACTGCCCATACCACGTGCTGCATTGCTTCTCACACTCACCCTGAGTGCAGGCCTGCTTGCCGCAACGGCGCTGGCGCAGGAACCGAAAAAGCAAGACAAGGACGGTGACAAGGTGCTGCGGGTGTGCCAGGATCCCAACAATATGCCTATGTCCCGACAGGATGAAAGTGGCTACGAAAACAAAATCGCTGCGCTGTTCGCAAAAAAACTGGGCTGGAAGCTGGAGCACACCTGGTATCCTCAACGCATGGGTTTTACGCGGGCAACACTGACCGCTAAAGACCCAAAAACCGACCGCTATAAATGCGATGTGGTCACAGGCGTATCGCCAGGCTTCGAACGCGGCATTCCCACCAAGCGCTATATGACATCAACCTACGCCATCGTCTACGCCAAAGGCAAGGGCCTGGATGGCATCAAAAAACCAGAAGACATCATGTCGCTGGATCAGGCGACGTTGTCGAAAATCAAGATCGGTGCCTTCTCCGGTACGCCACCAGTGAACTGGCTGTTGTCGCACAGCCTGCTGGAACGCATGGTGCCGTATCAGCTGCAAACCGGAGACCCCGAACAGTATCCCGGGCAGATTATCGAACATGATCTGGCCAACGGCAAAATTGACATTGCGATTGCCTGGGGTCCGATTGCCGGATATTACGCCAAGCATGGCGATGGCGGCGTACCCATGAACGTCGTGCCCTTTGACACCCGCATCGGCCATCATCAATTTGCGTTCAACATTGCCATGGGCGTTCGGCACGACAGCAAAAAGCTGCGCGACAAGCTCAATGAGCTGATCGACTCAAGCGGCCCGGAGATCGCCGCTATCCTGAAAGAATATGATGTTCCAACCGCCACGGCCCCCGTTGATCGCATTGAAGATGACGACGACTGAATCGACTCGTTGACCACTGCGGCCGACAAGACAGGAGACAAATCATGATTGACCGCCCTATTTTCAGATCTGGTGCTATCGCGCTGATGCTGGCGCTATCGTGCCAGGCAACGGTCGTGCTGGCGGCCAATACCAGCCAGCCTGCTGCTGGCGCACAACCGGCTGGCACAGCCGCGCCCGAATCTGATCCCATTACCGAAGCCGAACGCAAGCTGTTTCTGGACAAGCATTTTGCCAACACGACCCGCCAGTCTATTGATTACACCTACCGCCAGGCGGGTCCCAGCATGACGACACTGAATGATAAGGTCAAAGTAGACGTTCGCCAACGGCATGAAGATGGCACGGCATCGGTCAACGTGGATTTTCTTTCCGGCCCGAACCATACGCCGATCGCGCCCATTGACCATGCAGAGGGAAACCCTGCCCTGCTGGGGTTCCTGGAACGGGATATTGCCGAAATGAAACGATTTACCGGAGGCTCCACCGTTTACTTTCGCAAGCGTATCCGGCTGGCGCTGGCCGACAGCAACGTGAAAGTAGACAAGGTCAATGTCAAGTTTGAGAACAAGCAGGTCGCGGCCGATCGCATTGTCATCCAGCCGTACGTCAATGATCCAATGAAGGAGAAGATTGGCAAGTATGCCGCCAAACGCTATGTCTTCGTGATTAGTCCGAATATACCCGGCGGCCTTTATCAGGTATACACAAGTGAAAAATTTGCCGAAAGCCAGCCAGCCCAAGTGGACACATCCATGACGATTTCCGGGGGGGAAATACCGGGATAGCAAGCATCCCGGCAATGTGTCAGCAAAGGGCCCGTTCTAAGCAACGGGCCCTTTTGCCATCATTTAGCCGACAGCGACTGTCTCGCTGCGCAAAGCTGCTGACAAAGCGATCAATGGATATATACACCCCATGGACGTTCGCCCACCGCGATATCGGTAATCTTCGCATTCTTTTGCGTATCGATCACAGACACGCTGTTGGAGCGGCCGTTGGCCACATACAGTTTTTTGCCGTCGGGTGAAATTGCCATGTTCCATGGACGCTGCCCCACCTTGACAGTGGCAACGATTTCATCTTTGGCCGTATCAATCACCGATACGCTTGCATCACCCCCATTGGAGATATACACGCGGCTGCCATCCGGGCTGACCGTCACACCATTGGAGCGCGTGCCGCCGGCAAGCTTTTTGATGACTTTATTGTTGGGCAAGTCAATCACGTAGATTTCATTGCTGTTTTCAGCGGCAACATAGGCCTTGCTGCTGTCGGGAAGATAACCGATACCGCGGGGTCGTTTGCCCACTTCAATCTCCGCGACTGCCTTGCGGGCGGGAAAATCGATCACGTCAACCGAATGGCCATCTTCGGCGCTCACCAGCAGCTTTTTACCATCGGGCGAGAAGACGGCATGCTCGGGATTATCTCCGTTAACCTTGATCTCATTGACCATTTTATTGGTCTGGGTATCAATGATGGCAACCGTATTATTCTCTTCAATCGCCGCGGCAATCCAGCGGCCATCGGCAGACACGTATACGCCTTCAGGCGACTCTCCCAGGCTCACACTGCCTGTCACCTTGCGCTGCTTCAAGTCTACAATCTTGAGCTGGTTATTGGTTTGCTGGCTCACATACAGGTTATCCCCACTGGCGGCCAGGCCCCTGGGTTTTGCACCCAGATCCTTGATCGTATCCACAACCTTGTCGGTCGCGACATCAATGACAGAAATACTGGCGCCGCCTTCATTGGGCACATACGCAAACGGTTCCGCTGTGGCCGCTGTGGCGAACGACAGCAATGCAGCTGCAAGTGTTGTGATTAGTATTTTTTGTCTCATCCTTAAGTCTCCTTTGACAACATAGTGGTGCTACCGGCCTGATGAGGAGCCAGGCAGCATTCGATGAATCACCTCCCGATGTCCCGACACCAGGTGCGAGACGGCGGCCAGCACATGCAGAATCACCAGACACAGCAGTATCCAGGAAATCAGTCCATGCAACTGATTGAAAAACGCATAAATCGCTTTATCTTCGATGCCCCAGGGAGGCATTTCAATTGTATTGAAAAACTTGACGCCCCACTTGCTGAAGTTGGATGCGATATAGCCGGTAAGCGGCAGCATCAGCATAAAAAAATAAAGCAGAAAATGGGTAACGCAAGCCGCCTTTTGCTGCCACGTTGGGATGGACGCGGGCAAAGCAGGAGGACGATGGGTAAGGCGCCAGCCAATACGCGCCAGAATCAGCAGGCCGATCAGCATGCCGGTGCTTTTATGTATATTCACAAAATAGCTGCGATCCGGTACGCCCCGGGGTATGCTTTCCAGGTACCAGCCCAGAACGAACTGCCCTACCAGGCACAGTGCGATCAGCCAATGCAGCAGCATTGCCACTCGTGTATAACGAGGTGCATCCATGTATGTCATCCCCTTCGGCTATGTGTGCCGGTTTTATTGATTAATCCTGCTGGCCCCAAAGAACCGGCTGTCTGCTTGAACTCTATCACGACTAACCACCTATGTCATTGCTGGCAACCATCTTAATGTATGCGAAACGAAAAATGCATATGCAGCTATGGCAGTTGCCATTTACCCCCTGATTGTTTCTCCTGCTCGATCCAGAAAATCTGAACTGCTGCCATTGAGCAGCATTAAATGAAAACGCGACAGCTCGCTTTTATGCAGCAATGTCACCGGGCACGCCAGTTGATCTGCGTACTTTCTGAATCCTTCATCCAGCACACCGTCACGGATATGCTGCGCTACATTGACGTTCGGGAAAAAGGGCTGCGTCTTTACCAGAATCAACCTTTCTGCATTCAAATGTGTGGCCAGCCAGGCCGCAATGCTATCGGATGAAATCGTCGAATCGGTCAGATCATCCGGTATATCCCGCATCAAGGACAACGGCATCCATAGCGCGACGCCACCCCGCTGCAGCGTCTGGCGCACATGGCGCGCATCCAGCACCGGACTGATCTGCGGCGCCATGCTGCTGATCAGCAACCCGTACTGCGCGCCGGTAAGCAGCAACATATTGTGCGTTACCAGGCGGTCCAATTTCCAGCGTGATTTCATCTCCCGGATAAAATCTGCGCCATGCCAGCGACCAGGCACAATAATGACCCGCCCCCCGCCGACAGTACTCAGTTCATCAACCCAATCCTGCAATGTGTCATCATGAGCCAGAGCACCGTCAAGCTTGACTACCCACATGTCCCTCTCCTGGTCTTATATTTTTATATATTGGCTCCAGGCTAACAAAAGCAATATTCGTACCAGAATTGTCAGGCAACCGGGCTTTTACCGACATATTGCTTGCGGACCCCGTGGGCCCTTTGCCTGCGGGCATCTGCGGACTTATTGGCAACAGGTCAATGCGGCAGTGAACACCCAGTGCGCGCCGCACATGTAAATTAACAGCCCCTGAACGCACCGACTGTGACGCATGCGTGACAATGTGTACCGTTACGCGCTCAAGCCCAGACGCTGATCAGGGCGGCGCCATCGCTGATCAAAAACGCCTTCAGGCCCAAGGCAGCGGGCGCCAGTTTTTTGGTACGCAGATGCGCAACGCGCCATTGCCGCAAAATAGGCGTACCCTGGATGTCCAGCAAAGCCAGGTGTCCTGCGGCAAGTTCATGCCGTACCGTACGCAATGACAGAAAGGTCAGCCCCATGCCCGCCATCACCGCTTGCTTGATGGATTCGTTGCTGGGCATCTCCATCACAATACGCGGGCTGATGTTGTTT
>JBOIGK010000117.1:0-2907 GCA_050742695.1 Advenella sp.
CAATAATCTCTCGCCCCAGCCTTTCCGTTGCGATCCTGCGGCAATACTGAGGGTGAGCAAATGGGCTTCTTCCGCTCCAACTGTCATCACGCCGTAGCCAAAAAGGTGCCCCCCCTGCTCCAATACCAGGCAATGATAGCCGGAGTCGATCGAATCGCTGAAATTGCCACGCGTCCATGGAAAGAGAAAAACTTCCCGTTCGATAGCAACGACTTCATCCAGGTCTGTCAGAAACATCCGCCTGATTTTCGGCATCTCCTGCAATCGGGCGCTCATCGTTCTTTTTCCTTCAGGGCCACCTTGTTACGGATGTAGAGTGGCACGGCGTCGGCAGGATCAAGACCCAATCCTTTTGCGAATCTCGGCGCAGCCAATTGAACAATGGCGCGCGCATGAGGCCTGAGTCCGCTGTCAATACGATTGACACATCCATTGTAGCGCGTGCGCAGCGCATCCTCATACATGGAAAAACCGCTGCCGCAACCGGTCCAGTTGAACCCCGGCACGAATGGAGCATGCTGCGGCAAGCAAAGGGTCGGCTTACTCACCGGTTGCCATCCATCCGCTGCCTTTGTGTAAGCGGCGTGATAAATCTCATGCATACGCGCGTCGAGCGCGGCAATCACATTCCCGCCCCCGGTTTCCTGCGCCTATGCTTCCAATGTGCATATACCTGCCACTGGCAGGCCGGCGCCAAAAGCCAACCCTTGCGCCACGCCACAAGCAATGCGCAGCCCGGTGAAAGAACCTGGTCCGGCGCCAAATGCAATTCCATCCAGCTGTGTCAGCGTCAACCCCGCTTCCTCCAGCATTCGCTGCAGCATTGGCAGGATCAATTCTGAATGCCGCCGCTCTGCAAGAACTTCCCGGCTCAGCAATTCTCCATCCAGCAATAGTGCAATCGAACAGTATTCGGTGGAAGTATCGAAAGCAAGAATTTTCAAGGGGGAGGACTGAATGAATATTGGGGACTATAATGGATCGTACTGGCTCTTTCCAATGGAAACTTATGCTGGGAATTCATTGTCATTTATAAGTGGGCAGCCCTCTATCATTCAGGGTCCTGGATGATCTCATTCCGTCAAAAAGAATTTGCGCGCGTCGCATATGTTCTGTAGTAAACGATGAAATGGCTTGAACAACTCAATATCACGACGAAAGGGTAGACAATCCATGCAGTGGATTGCTCGCAAATATAAATTCATGGAAGCGCCTGGAAGTGTTTCACCGTATCGCGCATTACTTTACCATCATCTCACGGAGGAGTCATGAGCATCACGTGGATACTCGTCGCAAACGCAAGTGCAGCCTACCTGTATGCAAATTATGGCCCAAAAAAGGGACTGCAGAAACTCAAGGAATTCAAACACGATGCCAGCAGGGAGAAAGGGCAGGATTTGGTTACCGACCGCCCGGGACACAACAAAAGCCATGGCAATGGCCGTGGCTCCTACGTGCCCGCCACTGATCCAAAGCAAAATCAGGCCCAGAATTTTGCCTTCCAGTTAGCCCAGGAACTTGAACATGGCCGCACGACCAATAGTTACCAGCGTCTGATTCTGGTTGTGTCGGCCCCGTTCATGGGACTGATCAACAGCAGCCTGGGCCACCATGTGCATATCCTGGTGAGCGACACTTTTGAAAAGGATTACACTAAGACCAGTGAAAAAAATCTGGCAAGGCATCTGGAAAGCTGTATTTTTCTTTGAGATCCTAATAAGCAAGGAGCCTCTGAAGTCTCCGGGTTTGTCCACGGGACTGCTCCACGACGGGCTGGTTCAGAGTTTTCAGAAGTTCCTTAATACAATCATGCCAAAGGCCAGCGTCCAATCGGGATATAAACCGGCCCATTGCTGGTCTGCGTCGATTTAACCAACCTCCATTCACGTGCCCTCCAGGCTATCGGGACCGCCAATTGAGGCAAGGCATGACACGACGCTTTTCTCATCAGTGTTATATGCGGCTGATAAGCGCGCGCCCGCTCGATTGAGAATCCGGCAGCGGATAGAGCGTCCTGTAACGCATTCACCAATTCTCCAAGCTCGCGGGGAATCCTGCCTATCGCTGCATAAGCAATACCGTTGTGTTTCCAGTAGCGAATTTCTTCGATAACGACATCAAAAGCGCGTGCGCGCCTCTTAACTCCGTCAGCTGCCAGACATACCACATCCAACTTGCTGGCATCTATCTCCCCCAGGAATACCAGCGTGAGATGAAGGTTTTCCGGCTGGGTTTTCCGCCCGCTGCAGAACAGCCCTGCCTGCAATCGCTCTGCCAGCGTGGTCAGTTGTTTTTTGGCTGCACTGTCCGGCCATATCGCAAAGAAAATCCGGGCGGTTTCCCCCCTGATATCCGGCTTTCCGTCAGTTATCCGCATCGTTTATCAGATCAGAGAAGTTCTGAACGAACCTTCAGGGTCTGCGGCAATTCAACCTCGACGATCTATTCAGAGACTACCGGTTATCAGACATACGGCTTCCGCCTCTATGCCCTCGCCCCTGCCAACGGGTCCCAGACGCTCGGCGGTCTTGGCCTTGACGTTGACATCCCCTGTCCGCATGCCGAGATCCTGTGCAATATTGGCAATCATGGTGGGAATATGCGGTGCCATTTTTGGCGCCTGAGCGATGATAGTGGCATCAACATTGATCACTTTGTAGCCATGCCCTTGCAGCAAATGGGAAACATTTTGCAATAACACGCGGCTGTCAATGTTCTGGTACCTTGGATCGGTGTCCGAAAAATGCTTGCCGATATCGCCCAGCGCCGCCGCGCCCAGGAGCGCATCGCAGATCGCATGCAGCAGGACGTCTGCATCGGAATGCCCAAGCAGGCCTTTTTCGTACGGAATGATCACGCCACCGACGATAAGTTTGCGGCCTTCGACCAACTGATGCACATCAAAAC
>JBOIGK010000118.1:0-9418 GCA_050742695.1 Advenella sp.
AAGTCCCGCTGCTCAAAGCAGTGGCCGGCGGACATATGAGTGCCTGCCACCTGAATGACCAAACCTGAGTGGGCATCAGGGATTAACTGCCCGATTTCGATCGTGTTGATTATATTGATTAAGTAGCGGTAACCTTTTAAAGGAATACAAATGAAAAAGCGCGTATTGGCTGCCATTGCAGCAAGCCTGCTGGCCGCAGGCAATATGGCCCACGCAGAAGAACTGAAGATCGCCTTTGCCGACAATCTGTCTTCGCTGGATCCACAACTGAATAACTTCGCGGGTGACCGCTCTGCCGGCCTGTTCTTTTTTGACATGCTGGTCAATAATTACGATAACAAATTGCTGCCGGGTCTGGCAACGGAATGGAAGAACACGGGCCCGACGACCTGGGAGTTCAAATTGCGTCCAGACGTCAAATGGAGCGATGGCACACCGTTCACGGGGGAAGACGTTATCTATTCCATTGAACGCATCCGCAAGGTGCCCGGTTCGGTCGCACCATTCACAGGCTACGTGCGCACGATCAAGAGCGTGACTGAAAAAGAACCAGGCACGCTGGTATTTGAAACCACGATTCCCAATCCGGGCTTGCCGCTGAATCTGGCTTCTGTACATCTGGTACAGAAAAAAAGCACCGAGAACGCGACAAGCGACGACTTCAATTCAGGAAAGGCGCTGATCGGTACCGGTCCGTATAAACTGGTTTCCTACACGCCCGGTGCGGGTTTTCAGGTGGAAGCCAACCCCACCTATTGGGGTGACAAACCGCTTTGGGACAAAGTTTCTTACCGCTATGTGGCCAACGCGGCAACACGTTCTACGGCATTGCTCTCCGGCGATGTGGACGTGATCGATAAAGTCTCAGTTGCCGATCTGAAGAAACTGGAAAGTGATCCGAAAGTCGGCGTGTTTGCCTACAATGGCTTGCGCGTTTTCTTGCTGCAGCCGAGCTTCAATCCAAAACCCAACAAATTCATCACCGATAACAATGGCAAGCCGCTGGACAAAAATCCGCTGCTGGACGTGCGGGTCCGCCAGGCACTGTCGCTGGCCATCAATCGCGATGCCATCACCGATCGCATTTTGCAGGGCAGTGTGACGGTAGCCGACCAGTGGATGCCTAAGGACTCGATTGGCTACAACCCGAATATCAAACCGATTGCCTTTGATGCCCAGAAAGCGAAAGACCTGCTGAAGCAAGCCGGCTACCCGGATGGCTTTAATCTGACGGTCCACGTACCGACAGACCGTTATCCGCTGGCGCCCGAAACGGTACAGGCCGTAGCTCAGTTCTGGAGTCGCATTGGGGTAAAAACGCAGGTGTCTGTCGTGCCATGGGCGGTCTATTCAAGCGCCGCCAAGAAAAATGAATACGCCATGTCTGTGATTGCCTGGGGTAACGGAACCGGCGAGGGCAGCTACGCGATGGTCAATATTCTGGCTACCGTGAACCCTGATAAAGGGTTGGGTGCGTCCAACTGGGGTCACTACAGCAGCCAGAAACACGACGACTATCTGAAGCAGGCCACCGAAGAGTTCGATGATGCCAAACGTGAAAAAATCATGCAGGACGCAGCCCAGGTGGTATCCGATGATGTGGGTGTAATTCCCATGTTCCATTACAAAAACATCTGGGCGGCGCGCAAAGGGCTTGTTGTCAAACCCTTGAGTTCGGATCGCACCGTACCGGTCATGGTAACCAAGGAATAAGCTGAGAGCAGCGGCAATACCAGCGCTCCGTCATTAATGCTTTGCGGGCCCGACGCGCAGATTTTTCATCTGCCCCGGGCCATTGACGATGCCGCGGGCGCGGAATTAATGGAAAATCTATGTCAAATGAAATACTGTTGGTAACACCGGCTGATGCGCTGATTGACGAACCACGCGCCATTCGCGTTGAGGGTTTGTCGGCTGGCCAGCGTATTACGATTGCCAGCCAGACTGAGCGCGCCGGTGGTGTGACATGGCGCAGTCAGGCTGACTTTGAAGCCGACGCGCAAGGCGTTGTGGATTTGACGCGCCAGGCGCCGCTGGCTGGTAGTTACCAGGAGGTGTCTGCCATGGGTTTACTGTGGTCGCAGGTGCCGGCACAGGATAATTGCCGCGAAGTCTTTGCCGACACGATGGCGCAACCGCTGATTACCGAACTGACCGTGACCACACCCACCAATACACTGCGTGCAACATTGACACAGCGTTTGATGCAAGAGGGCGTAGAACGTATTGAGGTACGCGAGGATGGCCTGGTGGGCACACTGTTCTTACCTGCCACGCCAGGGCCTCATCCGGCCGTCATAATTCTGAACGGCTCCGGTGGCGGTATCAACGAGCCGCGTGCGGCATTGTATGCGTCGCGTGGTTATATTGCATTCGCATTGGGTTACTTCAAGGCGCCGGGATTGTCCGATTATATTTCCAACACGCCACTGGAGTATTTCAGGAATGGCATGGACTGGTTGCGCCGAACGCAACGCCCGCTTGGTGGCTTTGTCGCCCTGAGCGGTCAGTCGCGTGGCGGAGAGCTGGTACTGCTTCTGGCCAGCATTTATCCACTGGACGTGAGTGCCGTTGTGGCGTATGTGCCTGGCGCAGTGGTGCATAGTGGACAAAACGCCGCCGATCCGAAAGTGGGTCGCGAAGGTCCTGCTTGGCTGCTTAACGGCAAACCGTTGACGCACGTCTGGCAAGACAATAAAACGGCCACCTGGGCGCCGTTTGACGAAGGCCCGTCGCCGCACCGCCATGCACGAGCCATCATGACTGCGCTGCAGGATAGCGAGGCGGTAGCCCGCGCGCGCATCGAGGTCGAAAAGATCCATGGACCGATCATTCTGCTGTCCGCCACCGATGACGGTGCCTGGCCATCCAGTTTGTACAGCAAGATGATCTATGACCATCTGGGCCAGGTCGGCTTTGAGCATATCGTGCAGTGGGTGGACACGCAGGACGGGGGCCACAGCATTGTGTTTCCCTATGTGCCGACGACCCAGTTGGTCTATGCACACCCGGTTTCCGGCAAGATCAATACCGGCGGCGGTATACCCTCGGCCAATGCCAAGTCCGACGAGCATAGTTGGACTGCCGTCAAGGAGTTCCTGCAGAATGCTGTGAGGGCGCACCTTAAGGACAGGCGATCGCATTAGCATTTGGATGGCCACGGACCAGGCTTGCGCCATCAGGCGAGAAGCGCAGGGCTGATCCGATTGTGAGTGATCTGCTACGTAGGCGCTAATATTTTCCGGTGAGCCCGCCATCCACGATCAGTTCCGTACCTGTGATATACGAAGCCTGATCGGATGCCAGGAATGCGATGGCATGGGCCACTTCCCAGGCGGTGCCCATTCTTTTCATCGGAACCTGGGCATTTCTTTTTTCTCGAACTTCATCCATGTCACTGGACGAGGAAAAAACAGCGGCAACATTTTGCTGGATCCTGGGCGTGTCAATCAGCCCAGGGATAACGGTATTGGCTCGTATATTTCGATCAGCATATTCATGGGCAATCAGTTTTGTCATCTGTATCAATGCGGCTTTGGTAACGCTGTAAGCCAAGTGAGGATATCCGACATAACGGATGCCCGCTACGGAGGCAACAGACACAATACAGCCTGCGCCGCGCTCGATCATGCCTGGGATCAAGCGTTTTGAAAGCAGCAGCAGGCTTTCAACATTGGTCTGCTGGATGCGTCGGAGATCGGCAACGGAGGTTTCCTGGATGCCGCCGGTTTTTCCGATGCCTGCATTGGCGATCAGGGTCGAGATGGGGCCAAATCGCTCCGTGGCAATTTTCACCACGCGATCCATTTCTTCGGGACGGGTTATATCGCCTTGCAAGGGTAAACAGGTTCCACCGATGCGTTCGATTTCCTGGGCGGTCGCCCGGGCGGCATCGGCATGACAATCCAGGGCTATGACTTTTGCGCCGGACTGGGCAATGAGTACTGAGGTCGCCTTGCCGATACTCCAGCCGGGTGCACTGCTGCCGGCGCCGGCGACCAGTACCACCTTGTCTGTATCACTCATTGTCAGTGTCCCTTTTGGAGTATGGAATGGCCTGATCAATGGTCTCCCAGATAAAACGGCCAGATGGGATGTTCTGTTCTTCGGCGATATGAGAAACCAGACCTGCAGCTCGTGAGATCACAGCAAAACCGCGCATCAATCGAGATGGCACGCCAATGGCGCCAAGCAAGGCAGCAACCGCCCCGGTCGCGTTGATCGTAATGTGCCTGGCGTATACCTGGTCCACAGCGTGGCCCAACAGTTTGAGCGTGTCGATATATTGGCGCTCCAGCGCCGGCTCGCTATCGGCAAGGTCTAGCAGTTTCAATGAACGGGGATCATCGGGCTTGTGCAGATGATGACCGAATCCAGGCAGGGGGTGTTTCTGGTCTTTATATCTTGTGGCAATAGCCAGCGCTGCTTCTTGCTGATCGGGCGAGGCAATGATCTCGTCCAGCAATATCGAGCAGTTTTCCATCGTTCCTACAAACTGGCTGCCTACGGCCAGCAGTCCCGAGGCCACCGCGCCCTGCAGATTTTCCGGCGCACTCATGTAGATCAGTCTGCTTGCAATGGCGCTTGGCGTCAGCCCGTGTTCCATAAGGGTAACCAGGACTGCATCCACAATTTTGATGTCGACCGGGCGGGCTTTTCTTCCCATGATCTGCAGGAACATGACCTCGGTAAAGGTCGCTTCTCCGATCAGATCATTGACAAGATCCTTATCGCGGTAGTTCATGCCGGTAAGTGAGTGTGCGCATAGTTCAGTGACTGGCTCTTTCATCGTGTACTCCTTTTTACAATTGGCGTGTTTCGGTGGTGTCCTGCATGCCGGACAGGACCAGTTCCTGAATGGTTTTTTTGAGCACTTTGCCCACTGGCGATCTGGGCAGACTTGCAAAGAAATAGATGTTTTTCGGCGTGTGAACCGGGCCCAGTTTTTCTCTGACCAGTCGCTTGAGTTCGTCCGCTGTGGCAGCACTGTCAGCGTGCAATTGAACAGCGGCGTTAACCGACTCGCCCCATTTTTCATCTGTGATTCCGAATACCGCTGACTCGTACACGTCGACGTGCTGCGATAGAACATTCTCAACATCAATCGGATAGACGTTGAAACCACCGGTGATAATCACATCGCGAATTCGGTCTTTGATGAAGACAAACCCCTTTTCGTCTATAAACCCGACATCGCCCGTATGCAACCAGCCGTTTTTTATTGTCTCGGCTGTTTTCTCGGGCAGGCACCAGTAGCCGGTCATCACAAGATCGCCGCGGATCACGATTTCACCGGTTTCATTCGTGGGCACCCGATTCTGCTGTTGATCCACAATCGCAATGTCGGTGAACCAGCTCGCTTGTCCGACAGAAGCGCGGTATTGCGGCTGCGCCAGTGTTTCGGGCCCGATCAACGTGGCTATTTGCGGTGCTTCTGTTTGCCCATAGGTCGTGGCAAGAACATTACCGAAAAAATCCTGCGCACGTGCTATTTTTTCCGGCGGCATGCCGGCTCCACCGTATATCAGTAGCCGCAGGCACGGGAAATCCTTTTCTGATTCGGCTGCGGCGATCAGCTTGTAGATGAGGGTCGGGGGCATAAAGGTCATCGTACCCTTTTGTTCCCTGAATGCATGCACAATGTCGGCCGCTTCTGCTGATCCGGACAGCACCAGGCAGCCACCCTGCGCCAGTACCGGCAAAACATAAGTTCCGGTGCCATGGCTGATGGGCGCGCAAATAACAAATTTGTCATTGTTTGTTATTTTCCAGCCGTGGATCTGATTGATAATAACGGCAACCCAGGCTCGGTACGGTTGCATTACCCCTTTGGGCATACCGGTCGTGCCGCCCGTGAATTTGATGGCCTGGATATCGTCATCGCTTCTGATCGCTTCGGGAAGATGCTGTCCGGTAAATTGTTCGATCAAGATGGGGATATCATCTGTATTGATGATATCTACGTTCTCCAGGCCGGCGGTCAATGCTGCGCCATAGCTGTCCTGAATGATAATAGACGGCTTGATGACGGTTGTAATTCTTCTGATTTCTGTCGGTGTGCTTCGGTAATTGAGCGGCACCCATACCTTGCCGGCAGCCATAATGGCAAGCATGGCAACAATATAGGCAACTGAGTTCTGCGCGCACAGCCCGACCATGGAACCGGGTTGATCGTCCAGTTTGCGGATCGCGCAAGCCAGGGCGCTTACCTGGTCTGCCAATGCGGCATAACGGATGCTTTGCTGCCTGGATTCAATGGCCATCCGTTCGGGATAGCGCAGGGCTGCTCTGTAAAAAAAATCGATTGGATACATCTTATTGTTACCTTCTTTCAGTTGGCCTGCAGCTTTGCCTGGCGCACGACCTGTTCCCATTTCGCAATTTCGTCCCCGGTAAATTGATCCAGATAGGCCGGGGTGTTCTCTACGGGCGCTGCGGTATAGCCGTTTTTGGCAAAGCTATCTTTGACTTCGGGGCTGGCGATCACTTTGTTCAATGCATCATTGAGTTTGCTGATAATCGTGTCGTCAGTCCCTTTTGGGGCTGCAATTGCAAACCACGAACTGACCAGGAAGTTGTCAATCCCTTGTTCCTTGAAGGTGGGAACGTCGGCGAGCGCGGGATCACGCTTTTCTGTTGTCACCGCCAGCGGTACGAGCTTGTTCGATTTGATTCTTCCTACAGATGAAGGAATGTTGTCAAACATTGAATCGACCTGGGCACCCAGCAAATCGTTAACTGCGGGACCGCTGCCTTTGTATGGAATATGAAGAATGTTCGTGCCCGTCAAAATCTTGAACAGCTCACATGACATATGAATAGACGACCCTATGCCTGATGAGGCGCAAGTCAGCTTTCCCGGATTCTTTTTTGCATACGAAATATATTCGTCCACTGAACTGATGTTTTTTTTCGGATTGACGACAAGCACATTGCCGATGGACGCGATGAAGCCGACACTTTTGAAGTCTTTCAGATAATCGTAATTCAGGTTTTTATAAAGTGAACGGTTGATCGTGTTGGCAATGCTTCCGACCAGCAGGGTATAGCCATCGTTCTTTGCCCGGGCGACGTATTCGGTGCCAATGTTGCTGTTGGCCCCGGGTTTGTTTTCCACAATAACCGTTTGACCCAATTGGCTGGATAGGCCTTTTGCGATCAATCTTGCGAGGATATCGGTGGCGCCTCCCGCGGAATAGCCGACGACCAGGTTGATTGGTCGATCGGGATAGGCCGCTGCCACAGCAGGGGAGGCTGACAGTAGCGCCAGCGTCAGCGCCGTCATGCCAAAGCATTTTGTTTTCATCATGTCTCCAGTCTCATGTTTTATTGTGTTGATATGCAGCTGCATTCTAGTCAGGTTCAATAGTGTGACAAAATCAATTTGTCCATAATTTGGACATAGGGAGCAGATATGCATTACAAGGATGAGCCCAAAACGTTGGTACGTGGCCTGGCAATACTGGAGGCACTCAGCACTGCCGATGCCTCTGGATTGAAGATTGCACAGATCGCAGCCAGGACCCAAATATCACGACCGACGGTGTACCGTTTTGTAAGCGTGCTGCTCAATAACGGATATATCAATGAGATTTCTGACACAGGTCGCTACATATACAATCGCGACAAACTGAATCAGATCGCCGATTTTGGTGCTGAATCAGAGCAATTTAAGGGTGTATTGAGAAAGATCAGCGAGCAGACGGGAGATTCGTCTTTTCTGATCAGGCAGGATAATGCGGATTCTTTATGCATCCATCGGGAAATCGGCACTTACCCCCTGCAGGTTCTCTCCATCCAGATTGATCATAAGCAGCCGATGGGCGTGGGGGCGGCCGGGCTGGCATTGCTTTCTTACCTGCCGGAGTCCGAGCAGGAGCGTATCCTTGCCGAGAATGAACAAAAACTCTATCCCTATGGGGCAATTTCAGTGAAAAAGCTGCGATTGCTGATGAAGGCGACGCGAGAGCGAGGATGGTCTGCAGTTGGTAACGCTGCCGTGCAGGGCGTGCTTGGGGTGGGTGTGGCCGTCGCCGACAGAGGTGGATGCCCCAGGTTTGCCATTAGCGTGTCGTCGGTCGAGGCCAGGTTTACCGTGGCGCGTCAGAAAGCAGTGGTGCAAATAATAAAACATGAAATTGCGGCATTGGATTCATATGGCTGCATAAAGTGACCAAAGTGCATCCGGTCGATAACAACGGCAGTGTACAGGAGCGCGAATTTTTTTGCTGTCTCCGTTAGAATGTCATATCGCATACGTCATGAATTTACGAGCAACAACGCAAAGGAAATATTATGCAAAGCGCAGAGGCATTCGATCTGATCGATACGCTGCTCAATCTGAAGCCGGACAGTAAAACCTGGCAGGCCCGGCAGTTCAGGGAAAAAGTTAAGAACGGCACGCAGGCAAGCTATGCCGCACTATTTTCGTCCGACCTGAGTTTGCCGCTACAGGATCGATGGCTGGTTGCCTTGTATGCCAGCAGTCTGATGAACTCGCCCGAGCTGACGGCACACTATACCGAGCAGGCGCTGCTGGCAGGTATCGATGAGAAGCTGGTTCAGATCGTGACCGAAGATCATGTTGAGGATATTGTGAAATGTGAATTGAACAGTGTCCTGCAATTTACCAAAAAACTGATTCTGGACCCGATAGAAGGCAACGAAGAAGCGTTGCTGACGCTGAAAAAATCAGGCATGTCTACGCAGGACGTCGTTGTGCTTGGGCAATTGATCGGGTTTCTGGCCTACCAGATACGTCTGGTAGCCGGATTGAAGGCAATGCAGAAACTGGAGCAGGCAGCATGAGCGATGTAATCAAAGCAAACGGATTTACCAACCAGACGCTGGGCTGGAAAGCCTGGCTGGATGTTGTGGATGCCAATGCCGCAACACCGGAACAGAACAAGGTGCTGGAAGCGAGTCACCCGCAGGCCAAAACGTCTGATTATTATCTGCTGCTGGTGCACGAGCCGCATATTCTGGATCAACGCTCATTCACGTATAAAGCCATCATGTATGCGCCTGGCGGGTTAATCCGCGCCGATCGCGAACTGGGCGCGCTGGGGGTATCGCGCATCAACGGTTGCGTCTATTGCGCCTCGGTGCATGCACAGCGGTTTGAACAACTGGCCAAGCGCAACGAGATCGTGCGCGACGTGTTTGTGGATCCTGCCAGCGCAGCAAAAAATGAACGCGATGCTGCCGTGATTGATGTGGCGACAGCCCTTACGCGCGATGTGTCCGGGTTTGATGCAGACAATCTGCAAGTGTTGAAAGATCAGGGTTTCACCGAGATTGAAATGCTGGATCTGATTCATTCGGTGTCTGTGTTCGGCTGGGCCAATCGCCTGATGCAAAATCTGGGCGAGCCTGTTTTTCCGGCCGAGTAAACAATCAGTTCAACAAAGGGACGATG
>JBOIGK010000119.1:0-1900 GCA_050742695.1 Advenella sp.
GAGTGCGGACCGGTGAATGCACAGGGACGCTCGGCTACCACCTATGTGAACGTGGACGATGCCATCACCCGTGGGGTGGAGGCAACCCTGACAGCACCGCTGAGCGAGAAATTGTCACTGACATCCAGCTACACCTACACCTATTCCAAGCAGAAAAGCGGCCAGTACGCCGGTAACCCGCTAAATCAAATGCCCGAACATATGTTCAATCTCGGGCTGGACTGGAAACCCACAGACAAACTCAATGGGTGGATGAAAGTCACTTACCGTGGCAAGGAAAGCGATCCGACCCAGGGCCTCTCGGCCAGTACGACCATGGCGCCTTCTGCGACTTACGTGGATCTGGGCGGCTCTTATGACGTCAATAAGAACGTCACCGTGTATGCAGGCATCTACAACATCTTCGACAAGCAGGTCCGCTATGACGATTTTGGTTACGTGGAAGATGGCCGCCGCTACTGGCTTGGCATGAACGTCAAATTCTGATTGAAATAACAACCGCAGCGCTGCCGTTGCGGTTCAGCATAACAAAGGCATCACAAATGAAAACTACGCGACAAACAAAAAAATGGCTGATCATGATGCAAACCGCACTGGCCATTGGTGTGACTTCACTGGCAGGCCAGGCCATGGCCCAAACTGAGCAGGTTACGGTGCAGCATGCAAAAGGTCCGGCCACAGTCAAATCGCAACCGACAAAAACGGTCGTATTCGATCTGCCCACGCTGGATATTATGCAGGTGTTGGGTGTTCAGGCTGCAGGCGTACCCAAAGCGCACTTTCCGGATTCACTATCTGCATATAACGCTGACAGCATGCCCAAGGTGGGTACGCTGTTTGAACCCGACCAGGATGCCGTTAAAAAGGTATCGCCGGATCTGATCATCGTCGGCGGTCGCTCGCGTGCCAAATTTGAAGATATGGCCAAACTTGCCCCCACACTGGACTTGAGCGTGGATACACAAGCGCCTCTCAAGAGTATCGAACGCAATACACAGACGCTGGCTGCCATTTACAACAAAGAGGCCGAAGCGCAGACTGCTTTGAAAAAGCTCAATGATGCCGTTACGGGCCTGCAAGGCAAGGCGGCGACAGCGGGCAACGCCATGCTCATTCTTGCTGTTGGCGAAAAAACAAGCACATTTGGCCCAGGCTCTCGCTTTGGCATGATCTATGACGTTTTCGGTTTTACTCCGAACGATGCAGTAAAGAGCCTCTCGGCAAAAGATCGCCACCCGGTCAAACTGGACGATATTGCAAAAGCCAATCCAGACTGGCTATTCGTGATTGATCGCAATGCCGCGACTGGCAAGCAGAGTAAGCCAGCCCGCGAGGTGCTGGAAAACGCCGTCATTCGTGACACTGCAGCAGCAAAAAATAATCGCATCGTCTATCTGGACCCTTACAACTGGTACATCATGGGCAGCGCTGGCCTGACATCCATGCAACAGAATATTGATCAGATTGCTGCGGCATTAAACTCAAAATAATCTATAGCATATAGCAATATTCCAATTGTGATACCTATTCGGGAAGAGGATGCGCTGGCATCTCTTCCCGAAATGTTTACCATTATAACAAAACAGCTGTCCCGCTGGCTGGGCGACAAATGTGCACACGCCGTCTCCTGCATTATTGCTTTATGGCCTGTGCAGTTAAAGCGTTAGACACTCACCCCGCGGCAAAGCTCTCTGCGAAGCGCCCCCAGATCGTCTTATACAGGCAGGTGCCACTCAAGTGCCTGGGGCAGTCACCGTTGCTCACCATCGGCTTTAACAAAATCAATGAATGCGCGAAGCGGAGCGGGCACCAGCCTGCGTCCTGGATAGTACAGAAACGGTCCCGAAAAGCTCACCCACCACGACTTGAGTACTGGCACCAGCGCACCACTTTGCAGATG
>JBOIGK010000120.1:0-3747 GCA_050742695.1 Advenella sp.
GCGATCAATAAAATCATTCGCAACAAGACATTCAGCGACACGTTCACTTCCGAAGGCGTCGAAATGCTTGGCACGACGGGGGATGCCTTCAGGACCCATGTCGAGCAGGAAATGCAGGTGTGGGGAAAACTCGTTAAATCTGCTCAAATCCGGACCAACTGATGAAGTTAGCCGATTGGTCGCTGCGCTTCTATCGTATCCCGTACGATCAAACCATCCATTGGGCCAACGCGGTGGAAAATGAAGGCGTATACGCATTGCTGACATTGCGCGACGAACACGGCCAGGCCGGTTATGCTGAAGGCACGCTCAAGGCGACCTGGTCTGGGGTATCGCCCGCCATGCTGCAGGCCGCCTTTGACGACATACTGATACCGCAATTGACCGACACAGACCTGAGTGATGCTCCGGCCGTGGCCCGTGCGCTCGCACCCATTCCCGAAAATCGCCTGGGTAAAGGCATGATCGAAACCGCCGCCCAACTGTTACGCGCGGCGGCCCATCAACAGCCATACTGGCGCTTTGCACAGGGACAATCCAAAGTTGACGTTGCCTGGACACTGACCCGGCAACCCCCTGGGCAAATGGTGGCGCAAGCCCTGGAGCACTACACGCGCCATGGTATCTGCAGCTTTAAAGTGAAGGGCGGACAGGGTGTCAAAACCGATCTCGCGGTACTTCGCGCCTTGCACGACGCGCTGCCAGCCCATTGCCGGTATGTGGTGGACGCCAACAGCCATTACACACCTGCCGAAACACCGCACTATCTGGAACAATTGGCTGCTTGCGGCGTTGAATACGCCGAAGACCCCTGCCCGCTCGAATCGCTATCCTTATTTGAATCGTTGCAACGGCAGTCGCCACTGCCGATTTTGGTTGATCGCGCCTGCACCACTGAACAGGATGCGGAACGGTTTTTACAGGCAGGTGCTCTGGCGCTGAGCACCAAGCCTGGCCGAATCGGCATGGGCGAAGCACAGCGCATCCGCCAGCGGGCAGCCCAACACGATGCAAAAACCACAGTCGGCATTTATGCAGAAAGCGCGCTGGGCACGCTGATCAATCTGCAATGGGCCGCCAGCTGTCCCGCCGGACTGGATGCTTTCCCTGCCGAACAGACCTTCTATCTCGGCCTTACGGCCAGCCCGCTCAAGCATGCGCTTTCGCTTGAAGGCGGCGCGATCCATCTGCAGGCTCAGCCACTGACAGACAATGCATTGGACCTGGCGGACATCGCGTTCAAACTGGATTAACCAGACGCGCGTCTGGTTAATCAACGCCTGATAGCCGTGACAAACCCCGATTGACACTCACATAAGCGACCGGGAATAATGACCGATTCAAATCTAACAACCCTGGTGACGGAGACTGCAGTGAAATTCCAAATGCTATTTACTGCCCTACTCAGTATATATGCCATGCATGCCACAGCAGCAGACGATTCCGTTGTGCGGATCGGCGTCTCCAACGACCGCTCAGGCATATACGCCGATCTGGGCGGCCTGGGATCTGAAGTGGCAGCCAGGATGGCTGTCGAGGATTTCGGCGGTGAAGTATTGGGCAAGAAGATCGAAGTGATCGGTGGCGATACCCAAAACAAGGTCGACGTTGCCGGACAACTCGTGCGCAGTTGGTTTGATACCAGGAATCTGGTTGCGGTGGTCGATGGTGGCGCCAGCTCCACCGGGTTGGCCGCGGCTGCCATTGCCCGGGAAAAGAATAAAGCTGCACTCATAAGCGGTGGCTTTGCTGCAGACTTCGCCGGCGCACAATGCGCTGAAACCACCACGCAATGGGCGCCCGACACCTATGCGCTGGCCAAAGCCGTGGTTCGCAGCAATGCCAAGGCGGGCGCAAAATCATGGTATTTCGTCACCACCGACTATATTTTTGGCAAAACGCTGGAGAAAAACGCCAGCGAGTTTATCAGCCAGGAAGGCGGCAAGGTTCTGGGCAGTGTCCGTCATCCATTAGGGGCGCTGGATTTTTCTTCGTTTTTGCTGCAAGCACAATCGTCCGGTGCAGATATGATCGGCCTTGCCAGCGCAGGAGGAGATCTGGTGAATCTGGCCAAGCAGTCACAGGAGTTTGGCTTGACAGCGGGAAAACAAAAACTGGCCACCTTTCTCACTTTTATCAACGATGTCGATGGCATGGGGCTGGAGGTTGCCAAAGGCTTGGTCTTCCCTACGGCCTTTTACTGGGATACCGATGAAGATACGCGCGCCTGGACCCGCCGCTGGCAACAGAAAAGTGGCTTTAAACGTGCTCCCTCGGTTGTGCAGGCATTAACCTATGTTAGCGTGAGTCACTATCTGAATGCCGTCAAGGCGGCAGGCACGTTCGATGGCGACAAAGCAACCAAAGCAATGAGCGACCTGCCGATTGGCTCAAAGCTGATCAAGAATGCCAGGGTCCGACCCGAAGACGGACGTGTCATCATGGATCTGGCGTTGGTGCAAGTCAAAACGCCACAGGAGTCAAAGACCCCCTATGATTACTATAAAGTACTCTCCACCATACCTGGAGATGAAGCGTTCGTGTCCCTTGCTGACAGTGCGTGCCCGCGCGTCAAAAAAAGCTGAGCCAACGCAGTTCTTAAAATGACACTGTACAGGGCGATCCCGCCCTGCAGTTTCCGGTACTATGCGCCAGAAGCCATGTCCCAGACCTTTTGTCCGATAGGATTTTGCTGCTCCTCTATGATGTGAGCCATCAGGCCGACAGAGCGCCCGATCATCGTAAGCGCCTTGCCCAACTCGGGCGTCAACCCCATGTCAAGCACAATCGCGCCTTTTGCGCCCGTAGCGTTCAGGGGAATTTTACGTCCGGACTGGCGTGCGGCAGCAGCGGCCAGCTCTACGGCAAAGCGCGAATAGTTGCCGTAAAAGCCGCATTCCCTGGCAATCTCAAACATTCTCTCGCACCTGGGGTCGCCGTCTACGTGGATGGGATGTCCCACGCCAGGAATTTTGCGTTTGGCTGCCTTATTGACCTTTACACACTCCTCTGCAAATTGCCGCAGCTCCTCGTCGGTATAACTGTCTTGCTGCGGCAGCGCATCGCGCAAAAAGCGTGCTGAATATTCAATCACGCCCAGAAAGCGTGAGCCGGCGCCCAGAAGCCCTGCTGCCAGCGCCCCTTGCATGGACTCGGGTGCACCATGCAAGGTCAAGCGTGCCGACAGTGCGCTGGGAGTCAGGCCATGATCCGTCGCGCTTACCAAAAACAGGTTGAGCATACGTTTAAGTTCGGGGGTCGGAAACTTCCCCAGCAACTCCAGCGCAAGGACATCGATAAAATCACGATTGAAAAGATCATTGACCAGGTCATGACCACGGACCGAAATAGAATGGGCGTCGCCGCCGCCAATTTGACTGTTAAACATCGAGAAGCTCCCTCGTTAAGCAATTGTGTCCCCGCATCTAAATGCTTCGCACAAAACGAAAGCATTTACAGGCAGGCAAAATATTATTCAATGACTGCATCCAGCGCGACAACTCCGTGACCGTTGTTCAATACCACCAGTGGATTGACTTCAAGCGACTGGACCTGATCTCCCAAGTTTACAAACAACGCGGCAAGGCGCTGCATTGCGTCGAGCAGCGCTGATCGATCGCGTGCAGGCAGACCACGGTAACTGGCCAGACGTCTGGCTACCCGCGTGGAATTTAGAATATGCTCCAGCAGAGCACGATCCGCTGGCAGACGACAGCGCGCAACATCGGCCTCTACTTCAACCCATAC
>JBOIGK010000121.1:0-5182 GCA_050742695.1 Advenella sp.
CCATGGTCCACGTATGCAAGGCCTGAAGCAGATCGTACTGGTAAGCAAAGAAGGTGGTAACAGCCTGTATGACGCCCCCCAGGACCAGGCCGACCACCGGAACCAGAAAGGCAGAACGCAAGGGAATTCGTCGCAGGATCAGCAAAAACAGCGAGGTGCCGGCCAGGGCGAACAAGGCGGCCACCAGCATTTTCCCCAGCACAGGAATGCCCGGCGCCAATAATGTGACCGCCAGAATTCCCATGGTAGCCGATTCAACAGTCCCGGCCGTGGAGGGTTCGACAAAGCGGTTGCGCACCAGCATTTGCATGATTAACCCCGCAACGGCCAATGAGGTGCCTGCCAGCACCAATGCAAGTGCACGCGGCAGGCGACTGATCAGCAGCAGTTGCCAGGCTTCGCTATCGAAGCGCAATAAAGCGGCCAGTGACATATCGCCCGCGCCCAGAAACAGACTGACCAGAAACAGAAAGCACAAAAGCAATAGCAGCACGCCGACCAGTATCGGCCCGGTCCGTTTATTGCTTCTGTGCCCTTGGGGATAACCGCTCATGAAAGACCTGCAATGGCGTCAATCGTCAAGGACGCCGGAGCCCTAACTTGCGAGCGCCCCATGATTACTGCTTGCCGTCCAGCGCTTTGGACAACTGGTCCACGTTTTGCTGCATGGCGGTCAAGCCGGCGCTACCGAGCAAGTACCAATCCATGGCATTCAAATAGACAATCTGCTTCTTTTTCCATGCGGTGGTTTTATGGATCAGCTCGTTATCCAGCAATTTGCCGGCGGCCACACCCTCGCGGCCGATAGCGCCATCCCGGTCAATCACAAAAAGCCACTGCGGATCGGTTTTATAAATAAACTCAAATGACACCGCCTGCCCGTGATTTGAGGCGGACAGGTCGGGCGCCGCAGCGGGAATGCCGAAGGTGTCGTGAAGAATACCGAAGCGGGAACCCGGACCATACGCACTAACTTTACCGCCGGTGGTAAGAATAATCAGCCCCGGGCCGGCATCGCCGGCCTTCTGCTTGAGCGCCGCTATGGATTGGTCCAGCCTGGCCAGTTGTTCCTTGGCTTTGTCCTGCTTATTGAAAATGTCGGCCAGCGTAAGCGTGTTGCGTTTGACGCTGGCCAGCAGGTCTTTGGTATTGACGGTCAGATCAATGGTGGGCGCCAGTTTGCTCAGATCCGCATACTTGGGGGCCGAACGGCCGCCCACAATAATCAGGTCTGGTGACAACGCGTTGACCGCTTCGTAGTTGGGTTCAAACAGTGAGCCGACCTTTGGAACCGACGTGTCCGCGTAGGCAGCCAGTTGATTGATGTACTTGGCCTCGGGCACAGCGGAAGCCTCTATGCCCAGCGCGTGCATGGTGTCAAGCGAGGCCAGGTCAAAGACGATCGTTTTCTTTGGCTCGCCTTCGATGGTGGTTGCCCCACTTGCATGGTCGACGGTCAGGGCAAAGGCCTGCAATGGCAGCACGACGCTGGCGGCAGCCGCCAGTATGCCAGTGAGCAACCCGCGACGAACTTGAGACTTCCAAATATGCATGAAAAATGACTCCGCTTCTGATTCAAACTGCAATGGTTACTCTTTCGAACGCAGGGCGACATTGGTCTGCCGCAGGTGCCACTCTACACCGGAGTATCGTGGCGCCTGAGCCTGGCCACCTGCTGTGATCTATAAATTCACACGAAATTCAGGCGCAACACAAACGCAATACGCACGCAATTTACGCACACCAGAAAGCCCGGAACAGGGTGTCGAGAGGGTAACAAAATGATTGATTTGACAACAGAAAATTGTAGCATAACTGGTAATAAGATGTATTCTTATTTATTCTTTTTCATACAGAGCACACCCTGACATCATGCGCGAGCAGCACGCAAGGTGTGCCACCGGGCAACGACAATGGGCCTGCTCCGGCCTCTCTGGGCGCAGCGCCGCTCGAACGGCCTGGCGCGCCCTGTCGGGCCTTACAGGCACAAACCCGCTACGATACGGGCTGATTATCCGGCCGCGACTGCGGTTGCGCCAGAGCCGGCCACGACACCGCAGCCGGCCTGCCCATCTTATTTTTTCAGTTGCAGGGCCAGCTGATCAAGCGAGCGTTGCTGTGCGGCTTCGTACAATGCAAACTCATCGTTGACTTTTGCACCCAGTGCTTCTTCAAATGCGGCCCGGGCTGCACTTACCTGATAGCTTTTCTGATCATCACCGCCCAGATTCGACTGGAAAATACCGGCAGCGCTGACGGGCAGAAAGTCCTCGTAAATAATCGGCTCGGCGTGAACCAGGCCGGCATCAATCAAGGCGTCGATATCGTGCGCATTGGCGAGCTGCTCGCCATTGGCAGCGCGCCCCTTTGGCGTCAGGCTGTAGCGGAAATAGCCCAGGCCACTCTTGCGGATCATGACCAGATCATCTGGAAACTCCGTGAACGCCCGCGCCAGGCGCTCTGCATAATTGCCGTCAGCCTGTTCGCCCGATTCGCGGGCGCGCAATAACAATTGATCATACAAGGCACGTCCCTTGGGCGTCAGGGCCAGACCGCGCTGTTCAATTTCACCAAAGCGCGCAGTATGGGCGCCGACCACCTTTTCGGTACCGGAGTCGAACGTTACATTCTCTTCCAGCGCCTTGAAGCTGGTCTGGCGCAACAGAATCGGATGGCGACGGGTCGGCGGGCCCTCGATGGATTCTTTGGCAGGAATATTGCGATTGAGCATTTCCTTTTGTGCCGCGTCAATATCCAACGTGCGGGGCGTCAGATGGTTGATATGGGGACCTTTGAAGCAAACCACATCTGCAATCAACCGGTGGGCGTCGAGCAACTGGTTATACGTTTCAACACTTACCGTCGCTTCGTTGTGCCAGCGGAAAATATCGGTGGCCTGGATAACAAACTCATCAGCGTGTTCGCTGCTCAGGCCTCCTTCGGTTTCAAATTTTTCTGCCAGTTCCAGAACGCGCGCGCTGAATATGGAGCGTTTCTCCAGAATCGCAGCTGCCTTGGTGCGCAGCGCTTCATCATCAATCAATTCAAGACGCAGCAAGGACGTGAACACCCGAAACGGATTGGCTGCCAGCGAAGCATCATCCACCGGCCGGAACGCCGTGGCGTGGACAGGTACCCCTGCCACCGACAAATCGTAATAACCCACCGGCTGCAGCCCCATCACCGCGAAAACACGCCGAATGCCGGACAGCTCGGCAGCCGTACCCAGACGGATGGCGCCATGCCGCTCCAGGTTCAGGCGCAGGATTTCGCCGGACTCATTCAATTGCGTTTGCAATTGCGGATTGTCCTGCAGCGTCTGTGCGTTAACGTCGGCAACCAGCTCTAGCAGGTCGCGATAAAGCGGCACTTCCTGTCCATACATATTGGACATGGCAGTTGAAAACCGGGTGCGGATTTCGTCGGTCGAGACGAAATGATTGTTTTCCATAGCGAGAATACTCTTTGTAGTTCAGTTGGCAAAATAAAGACAGGCAAACCAGCAATAGCCCTGCAGGTAAATGGACACATTTAGGCTACCGGATTTGCACAACGGGCAAGCGGTGAAATGTGACCATAAAGTCACTTTTCAGTATAGCCGAATCAAACAGCGCGCCGTTACTGTTTTTCTCTTGTAGAATGGGTTATCGGCATCACTGATGCAGTTTTCATACACTTGCGGATTCCTATGTCCCGTCGTCAGCAAACAGAACAACAGATCCTCCAGGCCCTGGAAGCCCAAATCCGCGAAGCGGGGATGGGAGGCGTTGGCATCAACGCCGTTGCCCGTCGCGCCGGCGTGAGCAAGGAATTGATTTATCGTTACTTCAATGGGCTGGATGGTCTGCTGCTGGCCTGGATGCAGGAGCAGGATTTCTGGACCGGCCACCGCGGGATGCTGGGCAACGACGAATCGAGCCAGCAGACGCCCCAGCAACTGGTCCTGTCCATGTTGCGTGCCCAGGTTGATGCGCTGGCCAGCAACGACACCCTGCGCGAGGTGCGCCGCTGGGAACTGGTGGAACTCAATGAGGTCACGGCCAAGCTGGCCCAGCGGCGCGAAAAGGCCGCCCGCTCATTCATTGACCGGGTCGATGGCCTGGCTCCGGAAATCGATATGCCCGCGACCGTGAGCATCATGCTTGCCGGGGTCCTTTATTTAATGTTGCGCGCCAAGACTGAAAGTCAGTTCCTGGGCATCCCCATACGCACGGACGAAGGCTGGGAGCGCATTTTCAGCGCACTGGAAACCATGACCGCCGCTTTCCCGCAGGCACTGCGCGAGCAGTCGCTGGATGAGCTGGAAGCGCGGCGCGAGCCGACATCGTCCTGATTGACGAATGTGATATGGGGCCGACTTGGTGGGTATTGGGCACAATGCCGATGGTGGCGTTTCAGACAGGCAAAACGCATACCTGCATCACGATCAGGCAAGCTGCACGTCCCTGATTGCCAGGGCCATTGGGGTACATCATATCGTTGCCGGGTGCAAATACAAATTGGGTGGCGTGCCCAGCGCACGGCGGAACATCGCGCTGAACGCACTGGGACTGCGGTAGCCCAGTTCCCGTGAAATGGTGCCGATAGACTGGCCCATCGATAGTCTGCATACCGCATCGGCCAGCCTGACCTGCTGCAGCCACTGACGATAATGCATTCCCAGCTCGGACTGAAACAGCCTGATCAGCGTGCGCTCACTGGCGCCCACCGCATCGGCCCACGCCCCAAGCGGACGATTCAGTCCGGGCTGATCCATGATGGAAGTACAGATGGATATAAGGCGACGATCCCGCGGCCACGGGATCTGCGTAGCCACCGTTTCGGCTGAGGGCAGCTCCGAAAGAATCAGCGCGGCGAGCCGGCCACCCCGCTCATTTTGCGAATAGACGACAGGCTCGGCAGTCAGGCTCAGAATCAGCTCGCGCAGCAGATTGCTAACTTCGATTACCTGGCAACCGGCCCACAGCGATCTGGCGGCGTCTGCATCAATATACAGCGTGCGCATATCCACGTGGGAAACGGCCATCGTGCAGTGCGGAACATTGGGCGGCACCCATAAGGCGCGCAGCGGCGGCAGTAGCCAATATCCCTTGTCGGTGCTTACACGGATCACGCCGCGCGATGCAAAAAGCAGTTGCGCGCGCCGATGCGAATGCGTCGCCGATCCCGTACCGGCCGCAAA
>JBOIGK010000122.1:0-2626 GCA_050742695.1 Advenella sp.
GATCCTGCGCGAGCAAGTTCCAGTCGCACAACCGGGCCGATGGCATGCACATGTTCTATCGTTCCCCGATCCAGTGCATTGCTGGCGTCCTGGGTCAGTTCAATATCGTGAGGGCGGATATATGCAGTCACTTCGTCGTCGCTGTTGCCGTGGATATTGCCCGGCGCCAGGGGTTGGGCATAATCGCCGCGAGTGAACTGTTCATCCTGGATGCGACCGTGAAAGAGATTGACGTCGCCCAGAAACTGGGTGACAAATGCGCTGGCCGGCTGTTCATAGATCTCGTCGGGCGTGCCCACTTGCTCTATCTGGCCATGGTTCATCACCACAACCCGATCAGAGACTTCCAGCGCTTCTTCCTGGTCATGGGTGACAAAGATGCTGGTCAGATGAATCTCGTCATGCAATTGCCGCAGCCAGCGCCGCAGATCCTTGCGTACCCGGGCATCCAGCGCTCCAAAGGGCTCGTCCAGCAACAGCACTTGAGGTTCGACGGCCAGCGAGCGGGCAAGTGCGATCCGCTGCCGCTGCCCGCCGGATAACTGACTAGGATAGGCATCGGCCAGCCAGTCCAACTGCACCATTTTCAGCAGACGATGCACCTTATCATGAATTTGTGCTTTCGATGGCCGGATGCGCCGTGGCTTGACGTTCAGCCCGAAAGCAATATTATCGAAGACAGTCATGTGGCGAAACAGTGCGTAGTGCTGGAATACGAAACCGATGCCGCGCTCGGTGACATGCTTGTTGGTGGCATCGACACCCTCGAACAGCAACTGGCCCGAATCGGGTTGTTCCAGTCCGGCCACAATTTTGAGCAGCGTGGTTTTGCCGCAGCCTGACGGCCCGAGCAGCGCAAGCAATTGGCCGCTGTGGATCTGCAGGCTGATATCGGCCAGTGCAGTAAAGTCACCAAATGTTTTGGTGATATGACGAACTTCAATGCTCACAATAAATTCCTTGTTCTATTTGCAGACGCGATGGTCGCCGCGTTGTGAATAATCGAACTGCAGCCGCACCGGCCGAAACCGTTCGGGGGGCGGTTTGCCTCATGTTGCATTTATCGCGGTGGCAGCGCCGATCCGGCTATCAGCACCCGGCTGCGCCGGGTTGCCGCTGCGCCGTAGCGATTGCTGGTGAGAACGGTGCTGACGCCATTCGATGATGGATTTGAGGATCAATGTCACGATGGCCAGCAGCGCCAGTACGGAAGCGCACACAAACGCGCCGGCGATATTGAATTCGTTATAAAGAATCTCCACGTGCAGGGGGATGGTATTGGTGACCCCTCGTATGTGGCCTGAAATAACGCTGACGGCGCCAAACTCGCCCATGGCCCGAGCGTTGGTCAGGATCACGCCGTACAGCAATCCCCATTTGATATTGGGCAACGTCACATGCCATAGCGTCTGCAGGCTGCCGGCGCCCAGCACCAATGCGGCCTGTTCTTCGTCGGCGCCCTGGGCCTGCATCAGTGGAATGAGTTCGCGGGCGACAAAAGGGAAGGTGACAAAGGTGGTCGCCAGCACAATACCGGGGACGGCAAAAATGATTTTCAGATCATGCGCATCCAGCCATACGCCCAACGCGGTCTGGTTGCCAAAGAGCAGTAAATACATTAGACCGGCGACGACAGGCGATACTGAGAATGGCAAATCGATCAATGTGATCAGAAAGCTCTTGCCGCGAAAATTGAAACGGGCGATGGCCCAAGCGGCGGACACGCCGAAAATGACATTCAGGGGCACGGCAATGGCGGCCGTGAGCAGCGTCAGGAAAATGGCCGATATAGCGTCCGATTCGCTCAATGTGTACCGATAGAATGCCCAGCCCCTGCTGAACGCTTCGGCGAACACCAGCAACATGGGCAAGGCGATAAACAGCACAATGAAGACAAGTGCAATAGCTGTCAGCAAAATGCGTATCCAGGATTTCTCGGTTCGGCGAAAATGGGTGTTCATCTTGCAGCCTTCAGTTCATGCCGTTACGTTTATTATTCCAGCGCTGAACCAGATTGATCAGCAACAGGACCAGAAAGGAAATCATCAGCATCAGCACAGCCAGCGCGGTCGCGCCGGTGTAGTCCGATTGCTCCAGCTTGGCGGTAATCAGCAGCGGTGTGATTTCGGACACCATGGGAATATTGCCTGCGATAAAAATGACCGAGCCGTATTCTCCGGCAGCTCGGGCAAAGGCCATGGCGGCGCCAGTGAGCAAGGCCGGCGCAATGGCGGGAAAGATTATCTTGGCAAATATTTGCCAACGATTGGCGCCAAGGCAGGTGGCGGCATCTTCCAGTTCCGGCTCCAGATCCTCCAGTACCGGTTGGATGGTCCGGACGATAAACGGCAGGCTGATAAAGATCAGAGCAATGACAATGCCGGTTGGCGTATAGGCAATCCGGATGCCCAGCGAGGCAAACAGGCTGCCAAGCAGGCCGTTGGGCGCATACAGGGTAGTCAATGCAATGCCGGCAACGGCAGTGGGCAGGGCAAAGGGCAGGTCGATAAAGGCATCAATTATCTTTTTTCCTGGAAAAGTGTATCTGACCAATACCCAGGCGGTGACCAGGCCGAATACGACATTGATCAGCACGGCAATCAACGAAGTGCCGAAGGTCACATAC
>JBOIGK010000123.1:0-1472 GCA_050742695.1 Advenella sp.
ATCTTGGCAAAATGGATGAGGCAGGGCGCCTGAAGATGGTTGGCCGGTTAAAAGACATCTTTCGTGTCGGCGGCGAGAACGTTGCTCCCACGGAGGTCGAGGGATTTATTCTGATGCATGAGGCCATTGAACTGGCACAGGTGGTGGGTGTACCTGATGAGCGGCTTTGGGAAGTACCGGCTGCTTTCGTTATTCTGAAACAAGGGTATAGTTGTACGCCCGACGAGCTCATTGCCTGGTGCAAGCCGCGCATTGCAAATTTCAAGGTGCCTCGCTACGTTCGGGTCGTGGACAGTTTTGATCAAATTGGCATGACCGGCAGTTCAAAGGTACAGAAAAACAAGCTGCGCGCACATGCCATTGCCGTGCTTGGATTGACGGAGCAGACAAAATGAGCGATATCGTTATTTGTGAATGCTTCGCCCGGGACGGTCTGCAACATGAACCTGTCATGCTGCCGCTGGCTACCAAGATTGCCCTGATAGATCGCTTTACCGATATGGGGCTGACACGGATCGAAGCGACCTCCTATTCTAACCCGAAAGTGATTCCGCAGTTTGCCGATGCCAGTGAGGTACTTGCTGGCATACAAAGAGGACCTGGTGTGTTCTACAAGGCCACGTGCGCCAACGTACGGGCGGTGGAGCGTGCACTAATAGACTCGGACAAGGGAATTGGCGCGAATGAGATCAGTTTGCTGGTCTCGGCCACGGATAGTCATTCGCTGAAAAACCTGAAACGCACGCGGGCAGATCAGTGGAAAAATATTGCGGATATGGTTGCCGCTGCCAGCGGGCAATATCGTTTGGTAGGAACGATTTCCATGGCGTTTGGCTGTCCGTTCGAAGGGCAGGTCAGCGAGTCTGAGGTGCTAAGGGACGTGGAAAAATTCAGTAACGCAGGTGTGCAAATGGTGGCCCTGGGTGATACCACGGGAATGGCTGTGCCGCAGGCAACCCAGCGGCTTTTTAGTGCCGTTATCAGAGAGTTCCCGCAGGTGGCGCCCGTCGCCCATTTTCATGACTCCCGAGGTACTGGTATGGTCAATTACCTAGCTGCTTACGAGAGTGGCGTACGCTATTTCGATTGTTCCATGGGCGGTGTAGGCGGCCATCCATCCAAGGTGAAATATGGGGGCGGCTTTACCGGGAATGTCTGCACAGAAGATTGGATCAATCTGCTTGAGTCTATGGGCGTGGACACGGGCGTTGATCTGCAGCGCATGCTGGATGCCTCTGCCTATTGCGAGTCTGTCCTGGGTCGGGCATTACATTCGAAAGTGGCCTTGAGCGGACTTAACCCTTTGCTGGTTTCACATTCAGCATCAAGCGCGTCATAAAAATATATACAACTGGAGTGAGAAAAATGCGAGAGCACGATTTTAACGTGGCCGGAGGAGGAGCGGGTGGCTGCGTTGTAGCAGCAAGGCTCGTGCAAGCGGGTATGCGTGTTCTGCTTATTGAGGCGGGCCC
>JBOIGK010000124.1:0-6393 GCA_050742695.1 Advenella sp.
GGCGGCTCACATACCTTGTCCGGATCTTCATGAATCCCGGTATCCAGATAGGCTGCACCGGTTTCTATGCAGGCAGTCATGACTGCCCTATTCAGAAAGGGCGAGCCTACATTGATGACTATCTGGCTGTCGGTTTCACGGATCAGCGTTTTGGTGGCCTCAATATCAAGGGCATCCAGCTCGTGTGCCTGCAGGCGGCCGGGGCCGTGTTTATTGCCTTTGTCCTTGATAGAAGCAATAATGGCCTCGCATTTGGCGACGGTGCGTGATGCGATATTTATATCGCCAAGCAAAATATTGTTCTGTGCGCATTTGTGTGCTGCCACGTGTGCGACGCCGCCGGCGCCGATGATCAGAACGTTGCGTTTCATTGGATAATCCCCCAAAATATTTAATACAAGCAGCCACGGTCCTAGGACAGGCTGTTGACGTAGTCGTCAAAGGAAAAGTCGCGCACGACGCGCACGGAGCCATCCTCGTCTTTAATGACGATGGAAGGCATATGAATGCCGTTGAACCAGTTTTTCTTCACCATGGTGTAGCCGCCGGCATCGCCAATGGCAATTTGGTCACCGATTTGCAGCGGCCTGGCAAAGCGGCCTTCGCCGAAAATATCGCCCGCAAGACATGTTTTGCCGCAAACCATATAGGCGTGCTCGCCGGTGTTCTCGCCAACCGGCGCAGTTTCACGGTAAATCAACAGGTCTAGCATATGAGCTTCGGTCGAGCTGTCTACAATCGCCAACTGCTTCTCGTTGACCACAATATCCAGAACGCTGACCTGCAGTGTTGTACTGTGGCGTACGGCAGCCTCTCCTGGCTCCAGATACACCTGCACGTTGTATTGCTTTGCAAACCGCCGCAGGCGCTCGCAAAAAGCATCCAGCGGATAGTCTTGTGCGGTGAAACTGATGCCGCCGCCAAGGCTGACCCACTTAAGGTGAGGCAGGATCGCGCCGTAATCTTTTTCAACCTGGGTAAGCAACTGATCAAAACGTTCAAAATCGCCATTCTCACAATTGTTATGAATCATGACGCCATCGAGCTTGTCCAGTACAGACAGGATGCGTGCTGGATCGCTTTCGCCCAGTCTGCTGTACTGGCGGGCAGGATCGGCCAGGTCAAAGCCGGCGCAACTGATGCCCGGGTTGACACGCAGGCCTACCGGTTTGTCGCCTGCTGCCGAGGCAAAGCGCGTGAGCTGACTGATGGAATTGAAGATGATTTTGTCGCAGTTGGCAATCACTTCGTCGATTTCATGGTCGGCAAAGGCCACGCTGTATGCATGCGTTTCACCGCCGAATTTCTGGAAGCCGAGCTTGACTTCATACAGGGATGAAGACGTTGTGCCATCCATATGCTGGCGCATCAGATCAAAAACCGACCAGGTCGCAAAGCACTTGAGCGCCAGTAATACTTTGGCGCCAGACTGCTGGCGAATGTAGTCGATGACGTGCAGGTTGCGCAATAGCGCAGATTTATCGATCAGGTAGTAAGGAGTAGAAGGCGTTTGCATGGTGTATCAGGTGTCAACAGATGTCATAGCTTGTGAAGAACTCATGGAAGTGTTTTTTTGATGAGGCGGTATTTTTTTGCCCAGGCGTTCCACCACAATGGATGGACGGTCGGTAAATGCAGCGACGATTTGCAACTTGCCGCCCAGGCTCTCAATGTAATGCTGCAACGTAGACACCAGCATGTCGTTGCGCTTTTCTATGCGCGAAATGGTGCCCTGGCCAATATCCAGCGCAATGGCCAGATCTTCCTGGGTGTGTCCGGTGGCCTTACGCAGATCTTTAAGCGTTGCCACTTTCAATACCTGGCCGGCTGCGGTGCGTGCACGCTTGCCGCTTTTGTCGGCATCACGATCAGTACGGGGCGTCGTCTCTTTGCTTGATTTTTTGGGCATGATTCTGGCCTCTGCGTGAATGAAATGCATAAATTGGATGCGAATTTTGGATGCGGATTGGCTAGCAGGTCTGTCATGTTGACAGCCGTACACCGGTGACAGCGTCAAAAGATGAATGTGATCTGCATTTTATGAGTTCAATAATATATGCTTTCAAGTGAATATGCAACCAAAGGCATAATTACCGGAAAATTACACAGCTATGATAGCTTTATGGACCATATCATTAGCTGCTTCTTGTACCTGTACGCTGGGCCATTATTACTCTACTATTGCTTACATGATTTGCCGGCCGGACAAAGAACAGATCGACTCTTTGCCCATGAGTTCATTGTCGTGGCCGCCCGATCCAACCCAACCCGTCTTTAACCGGAGATTTTTTATATGAGTACCATTCGCTTACCTTACTGGACCTTGTCGCCCGAGGCCTATCAGGGATTGGGCGCAACCAAGAAGGCGCTGGAAAAGAGCAGTCTTGGCAAGCAATTGATCGGATTGGTATGGTTGCGCATGTCGCAGATTAACGGCTGCGCTTTCTGCCTGGAAATGCATACCAGGGAATTGCGTGCCGGCGATATCGCCGCTGCCAAGCTGGACGCGCTGGCCGGATGGCGTGCCAGTGAACGCTTTGACCAGCGCGAACGCGCCGCACTGGCCTGGACCGAAGCGCTCACCCATGTGGACAAGACCAGCGCACCGGATGAAGACTTTGAGCCGCTCAAGCTGCATTTTAGCGATGCGGAAGTTTCCGACCTGACCTTTGCCATTGCCTTGATGAGCGCATTCAATCGCCTGGCAATCGGTATGCGCCAATAATCCTGGCGACTGTTCAATCATTGCAGGCGAGCAAGGGGCTGCTGTTTGCAACGGCTTCAGGCAAAAAAAAATTACACATGCATTAGTGCATATGTAATTTTCAGGGATGGCCGCGATTGGCCGGGTTCTCGCCCGTTGGCGCTCCACAGTTCAATCGCGGCTGATGTACGTCGTTCTGTTGCGTCGTGCGCCTGCACCAGTCAGACCGGTGCGCGCACGACGTTCCATTACGTATTGCGCAGGGCGGCTGCGGTTTTTTTGCGCTGCGCGATCGTGCGTCCTACCACGACGATCAGCAGGGCGCCGACGATCTCAGCGGTCAGCTTGATCAAGGTAGAAGGCTCGCCAAATCTTTCCACAATGAAGATGTCCGTGATCAGCATGCCGCCGGCAATCCAGCCCAGCAGTGCAGCGCCAAACAGCACGACGCTCGGGAAGCGGTCAATCAGCTTGAGTACAAGCGTACTGCCCCAGATAATGATCGGAACGCTGACGACAAGGCCGAATATCACAAGACCAAGCTGGTGCTCTGGATTTGCGCCCTGGGCTGCTCCGGCGATGGCAATCACGTTATCCAGGCTCATGACAAAGTCAGCAATGAGAATGGTTTTGAACGCCGAGAAAACCGTTGTCCCGCCCTGTATGTTGCCATGCGCATCATCTTCCGGGATCAGCAGTTTGATACCGATCCAAAGCAGCAGCAGTGCGCCCACGATTTTGAGGAAAGGCACGGTCAGCAGAGTCAGCGCGAAAGCGATCAATGCAACCCGCAGGATAATGGCACCGGCGGTGCCCCATAGAATGCCCTGCATCCGCTGCTTTTTCGGCAGGTTGCGGCAGGCCAGCGCAATGACAACGGCATTGTCGCCGCCCAGCAGAATATCAATCAGGATAATTTGAAATACCGCTGCCCAGCTGAGTGTCTGTAAAAGTTCAAGCATAATTCACCATGAATCCGGCTAATTGAATGTTGGAATGAAACGGATCGGGACACCTGTCTGGCTCGTGAACCCCGAAAGGGCGCACCAAGAGTCTGAGAGGAGCATCAGACAAAACAAAACGGCCTGATCCGCAAGGACACAGGCCATCATTTATCTGAGGATGAACCTTGCCCTTGGTGGCAAGGTCTTGCTGCAACATGGATGTGTTGCCCGGGCACCGGGCGTCTGCAGATAACTGCATGACAGCCGTAATGACGATGCGGCGGAAGAAAGCTACTCCCCTTGATGGTTGAAGTATAGCGATGATTTGCGCTCTGTCAAGATATTTTTGGCGATTTTGGCGATTTTTCATGTAATTTTCACCGCTAAAGAGGATGTTTTACGCGCAGGATCGCTTCTGGTCAGTTCTGAGGCCGGGCCGAAAAAAAATAAGAGTAAAATAAACGGCTTAAATTTTGAATTCAGGACCCAAATATGTTCCCCCAACGGTTGACCGATGGCTACGCTTCTTTTCTTCATGGCCGGCTTGAACGCGAGCGCGCGCGCTATGAACAACTCGGTAAAAGTGGCCAGCACCCGGAAATCATGGTCATTGGCTGCGGGGATTCCCGCGTTGCACCCGAGGCCATCTTTGATGCAGGGCCGGGCGAAATGTTTGTGGTGCGCAATATTGCCAATCTGGTACCGCCCTGTGAACCGGACGTCGATTCATCCTATCACGGCACCAGTGCGGCCATCGAGTTCGGTGTCAATGCTCTGCAGGTCAAGCACATTGTGGTGTTGGGGCATGCCAGTTGCGGTGGCGTGGCGGCGTTTGCCAATAAGGCGGCGCCGTTATCCAAGCGGGATTTCATTGGTAAATGGATGTCGCAGATCGCGCCTGTTGTCGAGCGTCTTGGGCCGCCAACGCAAGATCACCAGAGCTGGATCCGGCAACTGGAATGGGCCGTTGTCGAGTACAGCCTGGCCAATCTGATGACCTTTCCTGCCGTCCGCGAACGCGTGCAAGCGGGCCTGCTCAAACTGCATGGCGCCTATTTTGGTGTGGCCACCGGCGTGCTGTTTGTCCGCGACGAGCAATCGGGCGAGTTCAAGGCGTATTCGGAATAAGAACAAGGCAACGCAAACCTGGGCGCGGGAGCGTCTGCCGATTAGCGCGTATTGCCGAAATACTTCACGCGTAGCTTGTGTATCTCGCCGCGCTCGTGCAAGCCAAGCAATTCCAGGGTAACGGGCCGCAACAGCTCGCTTTGCAAGGGAAAACCAAACCCATACTTGTCCGGGTGGAACACGGAGCCAACCAGGCGAACGGGTTTGCCGGGCTGGGAATGGGCAAAGTATTCCAGGACCGGAGCATCGCCTACAAGCGCATCGACCTCGCCAGCTATCAGTCCCTGGATCGATGCATCCAGGCTGTCATAATTCCTTGTCCGAATTCCCAGGTTCTGGACATAGTCTTCGCCCACGCTGCCTCCCAGAACACCAACGGTCTTGCCGGACAGATCTGACAGGGAATGGATCTGGCTGGTCAGCGATGTGGTCGTCATGACACTTGTGATTGATGAGGTAATATAGGCAATGATGGCCACGCCCAGCACCATCCATAATGCCGACCAAATGCGGCCAATCCAGCCCAGCAGGTTTTTGTGCGTCGTCTTGCCTGTGGTCAGGATTGACATGGTATGGAAAAAATTATCAGCCAGTCCTTCGCGCCACCTGCGCGGAAATTCGCTGTCCAGCCTGCGATCCAGCAACGTAATGATGACTGTCGCAAACAGGGCGAGAATCAGCAGCCACGCAAAGGTGGTCAAATGCCCGCTGTCAGACAGCCCGTCGATAATATTCTGAAATGAGCCCGCACTCTTGCTTGGTGTCATGATTCTCAGGCCCGAGTCATACCAGGGTTGCGTAAACGCGATCGATTGCGCGCGCTGTCTGGTAATCGTAAGGTTCGTTACTGCCGCGTCTATCTCGCCATTTTGAACGGCCTCTATCAGTTTGCGGTAAGAGGGATAACTTCGATAGGTTGAGGACAATCGCAGCTTGTCCTCCAGAGACTGCCAAAGCTCGATTGCCATGCCGGCATATTGCCCGTTCTCCCGTATGACAAAAGGCTGGCTTTCATAGACGCCGACGGTCACCTGCCTGGATGCTGCTCCTTGGTCTTGTGCCCGGCCTGCCTCAGGAAACAGGCTGATCACCAGCGCTATGCCGACAATCCCAAATGTTCTTGTTACCCATCTCAGGCAGTCACATTCAAATACACCGTATTTTTTCATGTCTCATCAATATTTGTTCATAACAATCAGCGTTCGACTTGAACAGGATCATGCCCGACGCAAAGCGGCCCTGGCTTTGCAACGCTCATAACACGATACTGCAACGGCAACGCTCATGCAAAGGAGACCGCATCTGCACAGCCCCCATGCTCCTTTATAAACCATATTCGACTCTCAAACCGGCTGTTGGCTATCCGCAGCGGTGACTGACCCATTGGAAATGGCTGATCTGGCAGCGCTGCAGCAGGTTGATGTCTGCAAATTGGTCCACGCCGAATGAATCCGGTGTCAGTCGCGGGTTGCCTTGGCGCATTCAATTGCGACTGTCATATAAGCATTGTCATAAAAGGTATGTAATGTTGGCCCAGTTAAAAATCAGCAGGCCGCGGTTTGCCGCAGGCGCCGGGCCAACACAGTTGCAATTGACAGGGCACGAACAGCCTGTCGC
>JBOIGK010000125.1:0-12676 GCA_050742695.1 Advenella sp.
TTTCGCTGTTTACCGCCTTCCCTCTGTTTACCGATTTCAAAATCTCGCTCGAGCAGTTTCTGACGCACAACCTGATGCCCGAGACGGTCTCAGAAACCATCATGAGCTATCTGAACCTGTTCGCCCAGCAGGCCTCCAAGCTGACTGCCATCGGCGTAGGCTTTCTGATCGTGACATCCATCATGCTGATGATGACGATCGACGAAGTGCTCAATGATATCTGGAATGTGACACGTCGCCGCCCGATCGGGCAGCGCATCCTGGTGTACTGGGCAATTTTGTCGCTGGGTCCTGTTTTCCTGGGCGCCAGCCTGTGGACCTCGTCCTACATTGCACAGGAAAAACTCGGGCTGGTGACCCAGTGTTCCGTCATCAAGAGCGTGTTATTCACCCTGGTGCCGGTGATCGTCTCTGGGCTGATCTTCGCCCTGCTCTATTATCTGGTTCCTAACCGGAAAGTCGCCTGGAAAGACGCCATGATCGGTGGCTACACCACGGCGGTCCTGCTGGAAATCATGAAGGCGGGGTTCGCATACTACATTACCCGGTTCCCCTCCTATACGCTGATTTACGGCGCCTTTGCCACGATCCCGATCTTCCTGTTGTGGATTTATCTGTCCTGGCTGGTCGTGTTGTTTGGGGCAACCGTGGCCGCGCTGGCGCCACAGATACGCAGTGGTCAAATGCGCGACAAGATGTCACCCGGCGTACATTTTGTGACCGCTTTGTTTGTGCTGCGCCTGTTGCATAGCGCACGCGATCAGAACCCCCCAGGTTATGGCACCAGCTATATTGCCGGCCAGATCAAAATGAACTACAGCGAAACGCTGGATATTCTTGAGCCGCTGGTTTCCATGGGCTACATTGTCAATACGGCTGGCAAGCGCTCGGAGAGATGGGTGCTTGCCAGCAGCCTGGATGCCAGCCTGGACCCACTGGCCGATTGCTTTTTGTTTGACAGCAAGGTCATCGAAATCAATCACGACCCCGCGTTGCGCCAGGTGATCGCCCGGCTACTGACCGAAGACAACACGGTAAAATTGCGTGACATCCTGTATCTGACGCAGACCGGCTCGGAACCGGCAGCAGCGCCTGCCCCAGACACAGATAACGGCGGCGACAAGGACAACAACACTACTGCGTCAACGTTGCCCGGTATCACGAATACCACAGTACACACCGGTTGACGCCAGAATCACAATGCCAGACCACAGGCGCATGATCATTGCGTGCAGCGGCCAGAGCTGCCACTAACGGCGCCTGTCACGGGCATGGTTCGTATCCGGTTTGTGACCTGCAGGGCACACACCCGGGCTGAATGGCTTTGCATCACGGTCGATTTCGGGTACATTTCCATATAACCAGTATCAGTTTCCGGTCAGCGCCCCGGAGCGAGAGAAAAAAGGCTACAGGAGGATTGCCATGTTAAAAATCAGTGAAGTCTTGCGGGTCAAGGGCAATATCCTTTACACCGCCACGCCGGATCAATCTGTGGCGCAGGCCGTTGCGACAATGAGTGAGCGCGATATCGGTTCGCTGGTCATTATGGAGCAGGGGCAACTGACGGGGATGCTGACCTTCCGCGAAATCATTCGTCACATGCACGATTCTCCCGGGTCTCTTGAAAATACCACCATCCGCAAGATCATGGATGATGCGCCTGTGAGCGTATCGCCCAATACCGAGGCCGAAGAAGTACGGCGACTCATGCTGGAGCATCACGCGCGCTATGTCCCTGTCATGGACGGGCCAGTGCTGATGGGGGTGATCTCGTTCTATGATATGGCGCGCGCCATGCTTGAAGCGTCCAAGTTCGAAAACAAAATGCTCAAGGCCTATATCCGCGACTGGCCGGGTGAACCCGAAGACGAAAAAGACTGAAAAATGAGCCACTGACGGGCAGCGCGCCCGTCGGCCTGCCGAAAAGTGCCGCAGCCCGCCGGCTGTGCTTTACAACGCTTGCAACCCCTACAATCCCTGTTACCACAATAACGTCTTGCAAAATCGGGCGCAGCCGCCTTCTGCACCAAGCCCGTAGCTGCAACGCCCCGTCAGACAGGCCGGATCTAGCTGGTCTTCCACTGATCCTTTTCCACACACATGAACCGGTTGGGATGACTGCCATCTCGTGGCTGGTAGGTCCAGGTCGTAATGTGGATCTTCTTTTCCGGATACAGATCTATAACGTTCAATGAGTTGGGGATATGTCGGCGGACCCGCAATGAAGTGGTAGTGCCCCCCTGCACAACCAGCATCGGATTGGCCAGGTCAGGATAGCGTTGAATCAACGGATAGACAAACGGCACATGAATATGTCCGCCCAGGATCAGGTCTACACCGGCGGCAGCCCAGGCGCGGATAGCCGCCTCGTGGTTTTCGACCAGTTGCTCCTGGTCGGCCGGATCCACCACATGAAACGGATGATGTGCCACCACCAGCACACTTTTGCCCGCGCTATTGTCTTGCGCCAGTTGTTCCACCCGCCGGATCTGCGCTTCGGTCACAATACCGCGCTTATGTCGAAATGGTGTAGTGGTATTGACGCCGATAACGATCGCGGTACCAGTCTCGAACAGCGGCTCTACATCCTTGTGCAGATAACGGCGATAACGCCCGTAAGGATCCGTGAAACGGGCCCACAGCGCGAACAGCGGAATATCATGGTTACCGGGAATACACAGCACCGGTGAGGGCAGGGTTTTCAGATACGCATTGGCCGCCAGGAACTCGCGACGCGTGGCACGCTGGGTGATATCGCCGGACACGACGCACAAGGCGGGAGACAACTGTCTGACCGCATGCACCAGCGCATTGAGCACCTGTGCATTGACCGTGCCAAAGTGGACATCTGAAAGCTGGATGATCCGATACATGCGCGATATTATTCCTGTGATGGCTGCTGCGCCACCGATGCGGGCATCAGTATCTTGAGCAGATCTTTATTGGCCTTAACAGTAAAGGGCGCCTGCAGCGTATGGACCTCGCCGTCCATCGCCACCTCGATGCTGCGCCCTCCTTTTTTCTTGTCGATATCCAGTGATTCGAACGGAAAGCTGATGATCTGCCGATCCTGATCCAGCCGCCGGAAAATCAGCTTCAAGGCCAGCAGCAGCATACGCTTGCGACTTGATGGCTTGAGCACAATACCGTAAAGATAGCCATCGCCCATTTCCTCGTCATACTGCACGCCGGCCTGCTCGGCCTGAAGATTGTTATTACAGGCCATAAAGCTGACCGTCTTCACCACTTGCCGACCCTCTCCCTTATTAAATTGCAAAATATAGGAACGGCCGTACTTCATAATGGTGGAAAATGCCGCAAAAATGGCAATGCCGCGGCGCCGGCCGAATTGGTTCTTCCATTGCTCCCTGTCGGCAAGCAACTGAGAGTACAGGCCCAGCGTTGCATTCACAATGAAATGCACCCCACCGATTTCTCCGGTCTGTACCGCCTGGATCCGGCCGGTGAGCAAATCGCGCAATGCCGTGTCCGTGTCCAGCGACAGGCCATGATCCCGTGCAAACATATTGAATGTACCAAAAGGAACGATCGCCATCGGAAACTGTTCGGCAATGGCATGATTGGCCATGGCACTGATCGTGCCATCACCGCCGGCCACCACCAGTATTGCATCATGTTTTTTTACCAAACTGACCGCTTCTTTTTGCTTTTGCTCATGACTGTCCTGCGGGTAGATACAGACAATGTGGTGCTCGCGCCCCTGCATCACAGTGGCAATTTTTTCCAGAAACACTTCCGTGTCCTGGTTGCCGGAGTTGGCATTGGTAAAGAAAACAAATGTGCGCCCCGATACATCGGCCGACGTTGATTCGGCCTGGACAGCGTCCGCACGGACGCCGTCACTATCAGCACAAGCCTGGGATTCAATATTGGGAATAGTCATTATCTTTCCTTTTACGGCGTCAGGACAGCCCTGCCGATCACTTTGCCTGCGTGCAGCGCCATCAGGGCCTGATCTGCCTGCGCCAGCGGATGCCGGCTGACAGGAATAGGACGGATCCCACCCTGTCTGACCAGCGCCATCAATTCCTGCAACTCGGCCAAATTACCGACATAGGACCCCTGTACCGTCGCGGCCTTCAAGGGAAACATCGCCAGCGGCCACTCACTTTGTCCGCCGAATAAACCAATAATGACCAGCTTGCCACCCTTGGCCAGCAGATTGAACGCCTGCGTTGCCGTGGACGGGGCGCCGACATAGTCGATCACGGACCAGATGGTGCGCGTACCCGCCGCCGCCTGAATATCCTGGGTCAGCGTGGGGCTGTTGCCATCGACAGCGGCCAATGCCCCAGCCTGCAGCGCTGCTTCTCGTTTAACCGGGTCCAGATCGACGACGACCGCCCCCTTGCCGCCCATGGCGTGCAGCCATTGCAGGCACATCAGGCCCAGGCCGCCAGCACCAAAGATGATCACAGGCTCATTTTGCAGGACTGCCCGATCAAACTTGCGCAACGCCGAATAGGTGGTCAGGCCGGAGCAGGCGTAAGGCGCTGCCTGTACCGGGTCCATATTGCCAATATCCACCAGATACCTGGGATGCGGCACGACGATCTGCGTGGCATAGCCGCCATCACGATGAATACCCAGGCAGGCCGGCGCCGTACACAGATTTTCGTCGCCGCGCTGGCAGACAACGCAGCTGCCACAGCCAATCCAGGGATAGATCAGGTAATTTTTTTCGGCATCCAGTTGCCCCGCATCCGGCCCCACTGCCCGCACTGTCCCCACGGTCTCGTGCCCCGGCGTCAGCGGCAAACTGACGCCACGATCCTTCAGTTCCAGGCGTTTTCCCTGGCCCAGATCGTAACCCCCCTCCCACAGGTGCAAGTCACTATGACAAACACCCGCCGCCTTGACGTCCAGTACGACCTGGGTCCCTTGCGGGATAAAGTCATCTTTTTCGAGCATTTGCAGGGGGGATTTGAAACCGGTAATACAGTAACATTTCATATATTTACCACTCCTATGTTCACGCATGCCACAAGGGTCATGCCACAGCTCCTCTGGAATAGGTATTGTATATGAGGGTTTCACTAATGCAGCGTACAGTTCGGACAATAATGGTCAATCTGCTATCTGAACCGCAGCAATATAGTCATAAGCATACGGTATTTCACATCGGAACAATGATCGCCTAGACTAGCAGTTAATACTGCCGGTGGGTAACCCTGCCCGCTCACAAAGGCTCGTGCCGGCAGGCATTGCCAGATAACAGGGGAAATCGATGAAACCAGATCCGAAATGGTCTTTTGTATTAACCGTTCTGCTTTTTGCAGGGATGATGATCGGATTGTCGCTATCGGTCCTGAACGACTTCATGTCACAAGCGGCGCCACTGGCCGGGCGTGATATTTTCGTGATGACCATGCACGTTATCTGGTTACTGCTGTGGTCCATTGCCACGGTATTCGCACTGAAGTACGCCCTGCGGCCGAACGACAAGAACAATCGGCATAAGGGCGCGCCTACTTCTGCTCATCAGCCCCGAAATCCAGCGACGTCTGAATATTGAATTCTTCACCGAGCGAAGGCTGTTCAGACATATGCAACAGCTTGGCCTCAATTTGCAATGGCCCCTCGGGCACGCAACAGCAAGGTAGTATTTCGTCTTTCGCAATATAGGCCAGTGGCTCGGTCAGATACTTTACCCTGCCCGCCAGCACATGCGTCCTGCATGAGCCGCAATAGCCGGCGCGGCACTGGAACTCCACTTCGTGATTGGTGCGTTCCAGTCCTTCAAGCAGCGTTTCTCCCTCCAGCAATTCGAACCTGCTATCGGTCGTTACGACAGATGTCATAGTTCGAAATGCTGCAGATCGTCGGTATTCATTTGTGAATCAATTTGCCCGATCAGGTAAGAGCTGATTTCCACTTCCTGCGGCGCAACCTGGACATTATCTGAAGACAGCCAGGCATTGATCCATGGAATCGGATTCTGTCGTACTCCGGGAAATGCAGCCTGCAGCCCAACGGCCTGCATGCGCAGGTTGGTAATATATTCAACGTACTGGCACAGGATGTCCTTGTTCAGCCCGATCATGGAACCCCCTTTGAACAGGTATTCGGCCCATTCCTTTTCCTGCAGGGCGGCCTGCTTGAACAGATCAAAGCACTGTTCACGGGTTTCATTGGCGATCTCAGCCATTTGCGGATCATCTTCGCCGCTGCGCAAAATATTGAGCATATGCTGCGTGCCCGTCAGGTGCAGGGCCTCGTCACGGGCAATCAATTTAATAATTTTGGCATTGCCTTCCATCAGCTCGCGCTCTGCAAAGGCAAAGGAGCACGCGAAACTGACATAAAAGCGAATCGCCTCAAGCACATTGACGACCATCAGGCACAAATACAGCTTTTTCTTGAGTTCGCGCAGGGATACGACCACTTCCTTGCCGGCGAGCATGTGCGTGCCTTCACCAAACTGGTTATACAACTGTGTATACGAGATTACATCATCGTAGTAGAAAGCGATATCGCGCGCGCGTTTCAGAATATATTCATTGGCAACGATATCGTCGAACACCACTGAAGGATTGTTCACGATATTGCGGATGATATGCGTGTATGAGCGCGAATGGATCGTCTCGGAAAACGACCAGGTCTCAATCCAGGTTTCCAGCTCAGGAATGGACACCAGCGGAAGCAGCGCCACATTCGGGCTGCGACCCTGAATCGAATCGAGCAGTGTCTGATATTTCAGATTGCTGATAAAAATATGCTTTTCATGTTCCGGCAGCGTCTGATAGTCGATCCTGTCCTGAGACACGTCCACCTCTTCGGGACGCCAGAAAAAGGACAGTTGCTTTTCAATCAGCTTTTCAAAGATTTCGTATTTCTGCTGATCGTAACGTGCCACATTGACCGACTGACCAAAGAACATGGGTTCTTTCATCTGGTCGTTCGGTGTCTGACAAAAGGTACTGTATGCCATTGTTTTCTCTTACTCAATTACTGCTTGGTCAGATCTTGCATGCGCCGCTTTCGCAGTCGTCCTGTGCCTGATCTTCCTGTTTATCTTCCGCGCCGTCACGGGTGTTCTGGTAATACAGTGTTTTGACACCAAACTTGTACGCCGTGAGCAAGTCCTTGATCATTTGGTTCATGGGAACACGACCGCCCTCAAAACGGGCTGGATCGTAATTCGTATTGGCCGAAATAGACTGGTCCACAAATTTCTGCATGATGCCCACAATCTGCAGATAGCCATCATTGTTTGGCATGCTCCACAGCAATTCGTACTTATCCTTAAGGCGATCGTACTCCGGCACTACCTGTTTCAGAATCCCGTCTTTGGAAGCCTTGACGGTAACCAGGCCGCGCGGCGGTTCAATACCGTTGGTAGCGTTGGATATTTGTGAGGAAGTCTCCGAAGGCATCAGCGCCGTCAGGGTGGAGTTGCGCAGACCATGGGTAGTAATATCCTTGCGCAGCGATTCCCAATCCAGATGCAGCGGCTCGTTGCAAATGCCGTCAAGATCCTTCTTGTAGGTATCGATTGGCAAAATCCCCTTGGAATAGGTCGTTTCATCAAAGGCCGTGCATGGGCCGAACTCCTTGGACAGCCCGACCGAGGCCTTGAGCAGATAATACTGGATTGCCTCGAAGGTGCGGTGCGTCAGGGCATTGCCGCTGCCATCGGAATATTTGGCATTGTTCTTGGCCAGGTAATAGGCGTAATTGATGACGCCAATACCCAGTGTACGCCTCTTCATGGAACCAATATACGCGGCCTTTATCGGATAGTCCTGATAATCAAGCAAGGCATCGAGCGCACGCACGGCCAGATCGGCCAGGCCTTCGAGTTCGTCCAGCGATTCAATGGCGCCCAGATTGAACGCAGACAGCGTGCACAATGCAATTTCGCCGTTCTCGTCATTGATATCTTCCAGCGGCTTGGTCGGCAGCGCGATTTCCAGGCACAGATTGCTCTGGCGCACGGGCGCCACGGCCGGATCAAACGGGCTGTGAGTATTGCAATGGTCGACGTTCTGAATGTATATGCGGCCAGTACCGGCGCGCTCCTGCATCATCAGGGAAAACAACTCAGTTGCCCTGACCGTACGCTTGCGAATAGTGGGGTCTTGCTCGTATTGGGCGTACAGTTGCTCGACGCGATTCTGATCTTCGAAAAACGCATCGTACAAGCCAGGCACATCCGAAGGAGAAAACAGCGTGATATCGCCGTTTCTGATCAGACGCTGATACAGTAGCCGGTTGATCTGTACACCATAGTCCATATGACGTACGCGATTTTCCTCAACACCCCGATTATTCTTGAGCACCAGCAGCGATTCAATTTCCAGATGCCACATGGGATAGAACAATGTGGCCGCACCACCGCGTACGCCCCCCTGCGAGCAGCATTTGACGGCTGTCTGAAAGTGCTTGTAAAAAGGGATGCATCCGGTATGCTGTGCCTCGCCACCGCGAATGGGACTACCAACGGCACGAATGCGACCGGCGTTGATGCCGATACCGGCGCGTTGCGACACGTAGCGCACGATTGCGCTGGTCGTAGCATTAATGGAATCCAGACTATCGCCACATTCGATCAGTACGCAGGAGCTGAACTGACGCGTAGGCGTACGCACCCCCGACATGATGGGCGTGGGCAAGGAAATCTTGAACAGCGAGGTCGCATCATAGAAACCCTTGATGTACGACAGGCGCGTCTCTTTCGGATACTTCGAAAACAGGCATGCGGCCACCAGAATATACAGAAACTGGGGGCTCTCATAGATTTCGTGATTGACACGATTTTGCACCAGGTACTTGCCCTCAAGCTGCTTGACCGCTCCGTAAGAGAACCGCATATCACGGCTGTGATCGATATAGCTGTTCAGCTCGTCAAACTCTTCCCGTGTGTAGTCCTGCAGGATATGTTCGTCGTATTTGCCCATTTCGGTGAGCCGGCTGACATGATCGTACAGGGATGGCGGATCGAACTGCTGGAAGGCTTTCTTGCGCAAATGAAAGATGGCCAGACGCGCTGCCAGGTACTGATAATCAGGCGTAGCCTGTGAAATCAGATCCGCCGCTGCCTTGATAATGGTTTCATGGATGTCTTCAGTCTTGATCCCGTCGTAGAACTGAATATGAGACTTGAGCTCAACTTGAGACACCGAAACATGATCCAGACCTTCTGCCGCCCACGCAATGACGCGGTGAATTTTGTCCAGATCGATAGGTTCTTTTCTGCCGTCACGTTTGGTGACCAAGAGTGTGCTGTTCATTGCGTATGCATATCCATGATGGTTGATGGAACGGTTCGGAGCCGGACCGACTACAATCTATATATAGTGTTTTATTTTAGATTTAACACAATATATAGTATTGACCAGGATATTTCAAGTAATTTCGGCTTCGTGCAAAACCTTGAAAAACAACACAATGCATTGATTAATATAGTTATTTTATCTATTAGAAAAAAATGTAACGGTGTTGATTATACGCAATTGCTGTACACATTTTTTCAGGCACGGCATACTGCTTGTTTATGCCTTCCCTTCTTGCCTCGCAATCGCCAATTGCTGCGCTGCTAGTCAATAAAAGCAAAGGCCTGATGCAAGACGTCCGGGTTCTGTGTTGCCAGTTGCGCCGGATCGGACAGATGGCGTCGCCATTGGCGCGCGCCTTTGCGTCCGTTGAACAGGCCCAGCATGGACTTGACAATGGCGCGTAGCGGAACGCCCTGCGCAACTTCCGACCGTGCATAGCCGGCCATCTGCTGCACGATCGTTGCATCATCAGCAACCGGGGTCTCGGGCCATAATCGCCGGCTGATATCACGCAGCAAATAAGGTTCGTGCCATGCTGCCCGCCCTACCATCGCACCGTCGAATGTGTCGACTGCAGACGTGATCAGATCAGGCGTGTTCAGACCACCGTTGAGTACGAACAGCGCATCTGGAAAATCGCGCTTGAGCCGGTCCACAATGTCGTAGCGCAGTGGCGGAATTTCGCGATTGTCTTTAGGAGACAGTCCTTTGAGCACCGCGTTGCGCGCATGCGCGATAAACACCCGGCACCCGACCTCATACAGCCGCCCGACAAAATCACGCACGAAATCATAGGATTGATCGTAGTCCAGCCCAAGCCGATGCTTGACCGTGACGGGCACACTGACCGCATCCTGCATCGCCTTGACGCAATCGGCCACCAGAGCCGGCTCGGCCATCAGGCAGGCGCCGAACGCCCCCTTTTGTACCCGCTCAGAGGGGCAACCGCAATTTAGGTTGATTTCATCATACCCCCAGCTTTGTCCCAACCGGGCGCAATGAGCCAGTGCTGCCGGGTCGCTGCCGCCCAGTTGCAAAGCAACCGGGTGTTCCTGAGCGCTAAAGTGCAAATGTCTTGGCACATCGCCAAAAACCAGGGCGCCGGTGGTGATCATCTCCGTATATAGCAACGCATTGGGCGCCAGCAGACGATGAAAATAGCGGCAATGCCTGTCTGTAACATCAATCATCGGCGCCACACTGAACTGCCAGGGTCGCAGGCCCGCTTTATCCGTATAGTCGAGCACAGCGCTGCCTGTGGGACTCGCCACGGCAACAGCAACGGCATGGATATCGGTGCTGCCGCTGCAGGTGTTCGGACCCGCTGCTGCAACCCGCTCTGTTATCTCTGAATGTGTCATGATCATTTGTCGCCGGAAATGCGAAAATCAATATGCGGTGGCTGATGCCTCTCACTAAGTGCACGCTGCTCTTCCAGTTGCTCAAGAATGGCCGATTTGCGCACCACTCCCAGCAATATCGGTTCATCTTTTGACAACAACATCGGCAAACGCTCACCCATAAAAGTCAGAAACAGTTCCAGCCCATCGCCCAGCGTCATGTCGGGATGCAGAACCGGAATAAAATGGGGCTGCACCATGAGTTCGGATATGGGCGTGGTCATGGCCGACTGCGACAGCAGCCAGCGCGTTACTTCCTGGTTGGATAACACCCCCTGGTAGTGATCATTCTCATCCACCACGTAAATATACCGCACCGGATGATCCTGGAACATGGCCACTGCCTGTTCCAGCGTCTGATCCTGGCGCAGCACGGTTTGCGCTTCAATTACCAGCCCCTTGAGCGTCATGCTGCTTATCTGCCTCCTGAGCCGTGCCGCCTGTTCCCGCGACAGCGTCACGCCATACATGGCCGGGGTGCTGAACAGGCTGCTGACCACATTTGCAATAACGCAGGCGAACATGAGCGGCAGCACCAGGTCAATCCGGTGAGTCATTTCAAACATCATCAGAATCGCCATCAGGGGCGCATGCGTGCCGGCTGCCAGAAATGCGCCCATGCCAATCAATATGTATAGTGCCGGCTGGGCCGCCAGCTCCGGCATCACGAATGAAATGACCTGGTAAAACAGCATACCCACGCTGGCGCCTACCATCAACATGGGAGTAAATACGCCGCCGGTCGCGCCCGAACCGACGGTCGCACCGGTGGCCAGCACCTTGTAGGCCAGCATTAGCAATACCGCCGGCATGGTCCAGGACAGCGTCAGCATATCTTCAATCGGACCATAGCCATTGCCCGACGCAGCAGGCTGCAGAATCAGTATACCCCCCAGCAGCGCCCCACCCAGTGCCAGACTGAATGGCAGCGGCAATCGGGTTTTACGAAACAGCTGGCGAATGGTGTCCAAAAAACGCAGGAACAGCGGCGCCAGCAATCCCGCAACAATCGCCAGCGCACACAGCAACAGCAGGCTCGCATCGATCGACAATGAAATGGGTTTCACATCATAAGTGACGCGATAATAACCGGTCAGCTGCATGGTAATGTTGGCAACCCCTGCCGAAATAATGAGCGGCCCCAGTGTCGTGACCGACAGGGTTCCCAATACAATTTCGGCAACAAACAACGCGGCGGCAAGGGGCGCATTGTAGGCCGCCGACACGCCAGCCGCGGCCCCGCAAGCGACCAGCAGCCGGATATCATTGGCGTTGAAAGCCAGAAAGCGGCCGATAGCCGACGCGACCATGGCGCCCAGGTGCACCATAGCCCCTTCTCGGCCGATGGAACCGCCGCTGACTACGGTGGACAGTGACGAGAGTACCCGTAGCGCCCCCTGGCGCAGGGACAGGCGTCCATCCGACAGGGCCACCGCTTCCATGTAGTCCGCGTTCATATCCTTGCGCACTTTTGACGACAGCCACAGCAAAGTGCCCGCAATCAGTCCGCCCACGACAGGAAACAGAATGCGCTCGGTATCGGTCCAGCGACTGACCACGGTCTCGATCTCGCCTGGCACCGAGCCGGTCAGCAATTGCCCCCAATGTATGGCCATGTGAAACAAAATAGTCATGCCGGCGGCGGCCACACCCACGACAATGGCCCAGACAAAGAACGCCGGACGGTTGGTCAGCCAGGCAAACTGAGTCAGTTTGTTGCGTGCCTCAAAAGGAGAAAACATGGCCATTTATTGGTCTCGAAGAAATAACGGGCGGCGCGCGAGACAGATCCCGGCAAACTGTAAAAAGTGCTCCATTGTAGCAAAACTCGATTGTGATTCTTTTGCACACAGACCGCCCCACGCGCTTATCGTGCTCAACCTGCACTAAAATGATCGGCATTCAATGATTTTGTGTATCGTATTTTCTCATGGCCGTCTTTACTCCCATCACAAACCAGGAAGCTGCCGAATTTCT
>JBOIGK010000126.1:0-1609 GCA_050742695.1 Advenella sp.
CTCCAGTACCACCCCGGGCAGGTATCTCAATTCTTACAATTTGCTGACAACCATCACGCCTTTTGCCTGCCTTTGCCGTGAAAATCCGAGCAAAAGCAGAAAAACGGCGAGCGAGCCCGCTACGATACTCCAGTAGTAATACCGGAAAAAAGGCGCGTTCGCCACCAGCAAATAGGACATCAAGTTGATACCCGCCGACAATGACAGGGCCAGGGTGACGGTTCGGTACGGTAGCCTTGAGGCGACGCTCAGACAGAACGTCACCGCCACCACCGCCAGCCAGAACGCCCCGGTAAAGAAAAACGGGGCCAGCTGTGCCAGCGTCTTGACATACTGTCCCAGCATACGACGAATCCCGTTGGTCTGGCTGCTCTGGTAGGAACTATCGAGCCAGTACCCGTAGCTGGGCTTGTCCAGCTGGAACGGAGGCGCCAGCGAGAAACCCAGAAAACGCAGGAATACTTTGCCGCGAAATTGCAAATACATCCACGGATGATCGCTTACTGCCGCTTTCCAGCTGGCCTTAACAGCCTCATAATCGAGCGCATGGCTATAGCGGAAGACATTGTCGCTCACTGACACCTGCGAGCTGCGGGTTACCGTCGCCAGGTCTACCCCCGGCACCAGCGAATGCCCCATCTGTGTAGACATGTAAGCCAGATCATCCACCATAATGACAATTTGCGGCGTGCCTTTGGTGGTATTGAGAAAATGATAATTGAACAGGTTCAGGAATGTCAGTTGCGCTATAAAAAATACGCAAGACAGCACCAGTACGCGCGCCCATTTATAGGAAACCTGACGGTTTGCAAACTGTTGCCAGAAATAAGCCACGATCAGCGGCAGGCAGGAAAAAAAAGAGTTATAGCGAATGCCAATGGCAACGAAAATGAACAATGAAAATAGCGCCAAACGGCTGCGCGATGGTGGTCGAAGCAGCACAATGGCCGCCCACAGCAGCGCATAGGCGGTTGCCACATCCTTCCAGACTACACCGGAAAGATTGATCACGAACGGCAAAAACCCCAGCACGTAGACAAATGGTGCGTAGCGATGATCGACACGGCGATTGACACAGTACAATCCGAACCAAAGCAGGAACAGATCAAAAAAAAGAAAGCCCGAGGCTGCCGGAAATACCCGATTCAACCCTGACCAGAGCCAGGCCATCATGGGCGGATGCCAGTCATTGAAAGACTGGGAATTGGCCTGGGCAAGCTGATCCAGGGTATCCGGGGTCATGATGCCAGGATAAAAGGCCAGTGCGCACACGATGAAACCCATAACAGGAATCAAGTCCCACCAACGCAGCGGTTTACCGGGAAATGGTGTTTTTATCATATTTATACATTCCCAGCCGCAATTGCAGATAATTGACGAACATGCCAGCCAGGCTGCCCGCTGCGACCCCGAGAACGGGAAACTGACGCACAGTGGGCGACCAGGTTACCAGCGCGGCATAGGTCAGATAATTGACCGCGCCACCGGCAATCATCATGGCAAAATACTGCATAAACTCATGCCAAGGTGCCTTGTTGGAAGACTTGCTGCGAAAGGTCAGGTTGCGGTTCAGTATCCAGGTGACGAACACGGCGCAGGGAAAGGAGAT
>JBOIGK010000127.1:0-4527 GCA_050742695.1 Advenella sp.
GGTGACCATTATTCACAGAGGCTATAAATCATGGAAAACCTGAACGCCTTGCGCGTATTCGTCTGTGTTGTGGAAGCACGCAGCTTCTCCGGCGCCGCCAAACGACTGGGCTTGACAAGCTCGGCAATCAGCAAAGCGGTAACCCGGCTGGAGAAGGAGCTTGATGTACGCCTCTTGCAACGAACGACCCGTTCGGTCGGATTGACTGACGATGGCAAGAGCTTTTTCGAACATTGCCGACAGATACTTATCGACATTGAACATGCAGAGAATATGCTATCGAAGTCTACATCTACGGTGTATGGGCGATTGCGCCTGCATCTGCCGGTGGGCTTTGGCAGACGGGTAATCATGCCCGCACTGCCGGCCTTTCTAGATCAGCACCCGAACCTGATACTCAATGTTGAACTCAGTGATCGCAATGTCGATATGGCCTACGAGGGAATCGACGCTGCCGTATACATTGGCGAACCAGCAGACGCGCGCATTATTGCACGCAAACTCTGTAATCTGCGATTCGTTGCCTGTGCTTCGCCAGACTATCTGGCTCGGCACGGCGAGCCGAAAACACCGGATGATCTTGATCATCATCATTGCCTGGCGTATGTGCTGCTTCATTCAGGGCGCTACCGTGAGTGGCAGTTCCAGAAAGATGGCAAGATTTTCAGCAAAACGGTTTCGGGCCGCCTGAATGTGAACAACGCAGAAACGCTGCTGGAAGCCGCCGTTAGTGGCCTGGGAATTGCCATGATCAGCAATTTTACGGCAGCGGATGCGATTAGAGCCGGAAAGCTGTGTCGGATACTGACCGATTATGCGCCCATCGGGCCGCAAGTGTCGGTAGTATATCTTCCAAGCCGTAACCTGTCGCCGAAGGTCCGGGCATTCGTGGACTTTCTGCAGAATCTGTTGCCCTCAAACCCTGACTGGGACAAAATCACACTGCCGTGAAAACTCCTTGAAGGCCCGATCAATGCTACCGGATCAATGCTGTCGAAAAGTGGCTGGAACCGGCCGATAGGCGCATCTATACGGTCATACCCAGGGAATCCTCGGCTACGACCCTCGCATTTACAAGCAAGAGGTTGATATCTCTGACTGAACCGCCGGAAAATAGTGCAGTGGCCGCCTGCAGAATCAGGCCTGCCGCTTCGTAGCCGACGCCCGCACCCGCGAGCGACATGAATTTTCGCTGTATATCGTCGACCGACATCGGGTTTTCGGGCATCCCTTTCGAGTAATCCACGCGGCTACGATGCTGCTTGCCATCGAGGGTCTCGATTAACACCCGCCCTCCATAAATCTGGGGATATAAGCGATCAAGCTCAGGATCGACTTCTATTTCTATGCGTCCTGCCAGTTCGCAAATGAGGGGATCTGCAATTCGTTCCTGAGAAAACTGTTCCAGATAGACTTGCTTGTCAACGATCGCAACTGCAATGTTATAGCGCAAGCTCATCTGCGCATTGAGCACGGAATCAGCCCGATAGTCAAATCCCGTCTGCGTTTGGACAACACTTGGAATGCCCGCGACGATACGCTTGATATCCTGCGGTGTGATCGCGTTTTCATTAACCAGACCGATAGCAGCGTCGACACACGCATGGTTACTGCCACAGCAGGCATGGGGCTTAAAGCACGTTTCATCTGTATGCCAGCGTGTACCCAGATCTTCGGTTATCTGCTCTGGCCGCGGAGAGTCTGACATGGCAAACAAAAAACCACCATCTTCCGCCTCAAGGATCAGACGCGGCCCCTGAAAGCCTTTTTGCGCCAGCAATGCCGCAGTAACACCAGCCTGAGCAGCACGTCCCGGGTGCAAACGCTTGCTCATGCCGCCATCCGCAGTGAACGCCCATAATCCCGCCGACTGCGTTCCGGCCAAGCCCAATGCGCTTGCCGTGGTGGCGCTGTCCAGTCCCAGCAACACACTGGCCGTGGCGGCTGCGGCAAAAGTGCCCGTCGTCCCGGTCAAATGCCAGCCGCGCATGCGTGTCCTACTCGGATTGGCTGCCTGACTGATCCGGTTCATGGTTTCATAGCCCGCCGCCATGGCTGCAATAATGAGATCCGCACTGGCGTTTTGGCGCTCGGCCAATGCGAGCGCGACCGGCACGACAATCGCGCCGGGATGAATCTTGGCGCGACTATGATCGTCGAAATCAAAGCTATGAACGGCTGTCCCGGCCAATAAAACTGCGTTGGCGACACTGACCCGCTTTCCCGTTCCCCACAGCCCCGTCTCCGGAATACCGCCCTGCTCTTGCACAAACTCGCCGAGAATTCGGCCCCACGGTGTTTTCAGCCCGTAGAGGCCGCATCCGAGGGCATCAATAACCGCCGACAGCAGAACCTGTCGGGTCGAAGCGGGGATCATGTCCGGCTTTAGTTCAGAAATAAACGTGGCAAGTTCATTTGTGATTCCTCTGTAAGCTCTCGCCTGGGTTTTCCAGTTATCCAAGTCGTCCATTTCGTAGGCATCCTAAAAAAAGCATCAGTCTTTCAGGATAAACAAGGAACTGACTCGGATCAATGAGACAAAATTCACAATACTAAGGAACCAAATTCATTGGTGTGCGATTTTGCATTCACAACAAAACCGAAAAACACGGCAGAATCGCTAAGAGGCGATATGCCAATGCTCGCGCCTCACAGTCGAAATCGTTATATTCCTGGAAACCGATCTATAAGATAGTTGTTGCCGACACACTTTTCTTTAACTTTTCAACAAACGCCAAATGCCTCTCGGTATTTGTTTTTACGACGACACTATTGTTTTAGCCCTAACTGATCGACCATTTTTCCCATGGTTTCATATTCACGTCGAATGTACTTGGAGAACTCATCGCGCTTGAGGATCGTTTTGGTAACCCCCGCAGTTTCAAAAAACTTATCCATCTCCGGTGAGCTCGCTGCCTTTTCAAATGCGTCTTCGATACGTTTGACAGCCTGAGCCGGCGTTCCTGCCGGAGCTATAATACCGTGCCACAAGAGCGTTTCGTTCTCCGGAATCCCGATATCCGCCAGAGTAGTTGCATTCGGTAGCGCAGCAACCGGCTTGGCTGATGTGACCAGCAGACATTTGGCGGTTTTGGCCTTTTCCATTGTTACCGCTGGTGGAATCGATCCAACATAGACATCCACCACTCCGCCCAATAACGCGGGCATGGTCTCTCCAGCGCCTCGGTAGGGTACGTCACGCGCCTTCACGCCGAAGTGCTGGAATATGCGCTCTGCCGCCAGTTGCCCCGGACCAGCGACACCATCCGTGCCAAATGTATAGGTGTTTGGCTTGCTTTTGAGTACATCAATCAGTTCCTTGCCGTTGTTTGCCGGGAATTCCGGCTTCACACAAAGCGCATAAGGCGCACTATCGAGCATAATCACAGGGATATAGTCTTTCATGCTGTAGTTGGTTTTGATACTGTGCGGGGCCACAGTAATGGGTCCCATCCATACGCCTGCGACGGTCAAACCGTCAGGTTTTGATCGCACCAGTTGGCTCACGCCTATTGCACCACCGGCGCCACCGGCATTCTGCACGACGAGCGTGGATTTCAGATGTGGCTCTGCCTGGCGGGCAATGGCTCTGAATAGCGAGTCAGTTCCTCCGCCTGGCGAAGTCGGTATGAGCAGTTTAATCACATCTTGAGCGGCAACCGCCTGAGTCATAATCATTAAAAGCGCTGCACTAATATATTTATATTTGTCCATCATATTGTCCCCTGCAGATCAAAAAATAATACAAGCAATATAAGAACTACGTTTTGGGTGCTCCGAATCCAAAAAGACGCTTCGCGTTCTCCACCAGTACGCGATCCCTTGCCGTTTTGTCCGGCACCCAATCAAACAGCCAGTCTATGCAATCGGTGTAAGTGATATTGTCCTCATGACCCACCCATGGCCAGTCGGTGGCCCAGACTGCGCGCTCGCCATTGGATTGAGCAAGAATCTTTTTTGCCAGTGTCGCGGGCTCACTGCCCCGCAAACGAAAGGGCGCTGAAAGCTTGACCCATGTGTTACCGGCTTCAATGGCGTTAAGGAGCACGTGAAATCCTTGGCTATTTATTCCGTCCTTCGCTTCCGGGTGTCCAAAGTGGTCAACCACCGCGCGGGCGCCGCTTTTGTTAACCGCCTTGAGAACGGGAGGCAGAAATTCCCCTTCCAGATAGATCTCTATATGAAACCCAAGATTCTTTGCCTTCGCCAGTAGCCTCTGATACTCACGGGATTCAATATCAGGTAACACATCGCGTCTGATCCAGTTAAATCTGATTCCGCATACACCGTTCTCCTGTAAGTAAGAAAGCGCATTTTCGGTAATATCCGGTTCTACAATGGCTGTCCCCCGCAAGCGGCCATCCGCCTGTGCCAGCGCTTGCAGAAGCACTTCATTGTTGGGCCCGTAAAAACTGGGAGCCGTCAGTAACCCATATGTGATGCCGTGGGTATCCAGCACCCGCAGATACTCTTGGACACTTGCGTCCCGTGCAGGCTGAGAGTGACGGTTACTGGACAGTGGCATAT
>JBOIGK010000128.1:0-3045 GCA_050742695.1 Advenella sp.
CCGGCGCCCTTGATAAACGCTTTTCTCAGGAACAGAGAAAAACCATTGTCGCCGTAACTGGTCAGGCCTTTTTTCAATCCTGTTGCTTCGGGTTGGTCATCCGACTGGTTGCGTCTGGACATGTTGCTTTACCTCAAGTGTGATTAGCGGGTGGTGATATTGCCGTCTTTGATAACTTTGTCCCACAGGGCAATCTCTGCCTTCAGGCGCTCTGCCGAAGCGTTGATACTCAGGGGATCGGCATACACCCCTTGCTCCAGTAATTGTTTCTTAACTTCATCCTTGGCCAGTGCCGTAGTCAGTGCTGCGTTCACCTTATCCAGTACCGCCTTGGGCGTACCGGCCGGCGCCATGACGCCAAACAGGGAACTTACATTGTAATTGTCATAACCCTGTTCCTTGGCGGTGGGAATATCCGGCAACATGGAAATGCGTTCGGGCGTCAACACAGCCAGTGGCCGCAACTGTCCCGATTTGATAAAGCTGATGGCTGCCGGCACGGTTTCAGTCATGACCTCAACCTGCCCGCCAACCAGGTCCGTCATGGCCGGGCCGCTGCCGCGATAGGCAACATGCACTATATTGACGCCTGCGATCTGCTTGAACAATTCCATGGCCATGCGTTGCGGCGCCCCGGCGCCGGATGACGCAAAATTGAGCTTGCCAGGATTCTTTTTGGCGTTGTCTGCCAGCTCCGGCAAAGTCGATACCTTCAAAGACGGATTGGCCACCGCAACCAGCGGCACCGAACCCACCACACCAACAGGGGTCAAGTCTTTTTGCAGATCATAGCTCAACTTGCCTTTTTCCAGTATGGACATCACAGAGTGCGAGGTGAGCGCCCCCATCAGCAGGGTATAGCCATCCGGTCGGGCTTTGGCAACTTCGGCAGCGCCGATATTGCCGCCAGCGCCGCCACGGTTTTCAATCACCACCTGGCCGCCGATCTGGTCACCCAGATTTTTCCCCACAATGCGCCCGATCACATCAGTCGCGCCACCTGGCGGATATGGAATGATCAGCCGGATCGGCTGATCGGGATATGTTTCGGCATGGGCGCCGGCAAACGGTGCGAGCGCCAGCGGGCTGCCAAGCAGCAGACAGGCCGCCACACTGGCTGCCCTGCGGTGAAATTTGGTCATGAACATATTTTGTCTCCCGATTATTTGTATGGGTTGCTTGTGCTTTTTGTGAACTTGCATGGCCTTGTCATCTGCCCGGCATGGGATGCCGACAAGGTTTCACCATCAAGGCGCCGGGCGCCGCTGTAAAAGGGGTGCTTTGGCCAATTCGCCTGGGCAGTTGTCCGCAGCACAGAGCAACGTTCAGTATGACAAATGAAAAGCCTGCGAAAACCAAAAAATTTTTTGTTTTATCTATAAAAATTGCACATCAATCGCCGCTGCAGGCGCTACCGGAAAACCCCTGATTGACCACCAGCGGCCTGCGGTATTATCGTATAGCCAGCACCCGAACCCTCGCCATAAAAGGGCTGGCTGCCCGCAACCGGCCTGGACGGAGCCAGGCCGGACGGTTCTGGCATTCACGCTCCAGCCATGTCCTGCCTGCGCGCGCTGTTGCCCCGTCTCTGTGGCCTCATCGATCTCTCGTCATTGGCCCCTGTTGATTGGCGCATATAACTCACGATATACGCAATTGTGAACGGACCGCTGCAAAGCGCTTTACCCGTACATTGTCCGCTGCCACCCAATCATGGGCGATCGCACCACCTGAAGTCAAAAAACAGGTGCAGGCACTATAATGCTCCAACATGCTATCAACACCGGTCAGCCTGACCAAGCCGTCCGGTCAGGTCACCCTATTTATTGACATGAATTCCGACTGCAGCAATGACACAAACGCATACAACAATAACTGATACCCACCAGATTCAGACCAGCCAAGGCCGTTTATATGCCCAGTCGTGGTCGCTGCCACCAGCAGGCGCAGACCGCCAAACGCCGATTATCCTGTTGCACGATTCGCTGGGGTGCATTCCTCTCTGGCGCGATTTTCCGCAAAAGCTGGCACTGGCCACCGGCCACCCGGTGATTGCCTATGACCGTCTTGGATTTGGCAGCTCCGATCCCCATCCGGGCACGTTAACGGCGGACTTTATCGCCCGGGAAGCCACGCAGATCATGCCCCAAGTATTTGCAGCATTTGCTATCGACCACTTTATTGCTTGCGGGCACAGTGTCGGCGGCGCCATGGCAGTGCAGGCAGCCGCGCAATTTCCCGATGCCTGCAAGGCGCTCATTACCATGGGCGCACAGGTGTTTGTCGAGGAACTCACGCTCAACGGGATACGCCAGGCCAAACTGGATTTCGCAAAACCGGAGAACCTGTCCCGACTGGACAAATATCACGGAGACAAAAGCCGCTGGGTTGTGGATGCCTGGACCGATACCTGGTTATCACGGGAATTTTCACAATGGCATGTTCGCAGTGAGTTGGCGCAGATCCGGTGTCCAAAACTGGCTGTCCATGGCGACTGTGATCCTTACGGTTCGGTCGAGCACGCTCGTGTAATTGCCGCAGGCTACGGACGGGTTGAGATTCTTAACGGCATCGGCCACGTACCCTATCGGGAAGACGAAGTACGAACGCTGGACCTTATCAAAGCGTTTATCTCCGAAATCGATAACTAAGGGCACGTCGTTTTATCCGCTGGGTCGTCTGCCCCAGCCTGAATGTCCCGCAATAGTGCTGGCAATCATTCACCACCACGCGCCCGGCTGATTCGGTTAACGCCTGCGCTTGCTGCTGTTTTTTTGCCAACGCTGCGCAATATCACACTTGGAATCGCCGCTGCGGGCCCGCATCGCGTTATAGTGGATTTTTGCACACTTGTATTGTCAAAGGACTGTTCAAATGTCTTACCATGCCGTACTCACAGCCGTCGGGCTGTTCGCCCTCACTTTTCTGAGCCCGGGACCCAATCTGTTTCTGATCGTGCAGACCAGCCTGTCCCAAGGCAAATCGGCCGGCATCGCTGCCGGTGCCGGGGTCGCAACAGGCGATGCAATCTACGCAGCACTCGGT
>JBOIGK010000129.1:0-8175 GCA_050742695.1 Advenella sp.
GATAAATAATGCACATGGAAAGCCTCCTTCATGAAACAATGGTCTGGGGCTGTTTGATCAGGCAGCCGCGCTGACGTCCTGGGCAATAAGGCTATTCAGGCGAAACAGGCGCTCGCGCTTCAGGACCGTCTCCAGGGGCTCGCGGGGACGGCCGATCATTACGGCATCGTCGGGAATCAGCGCCAGCAGTTGCGTCAGCAAATCGGGGTCCAATTCGTAGCATTTGACCAGAAACTGGTCAGGGTCAAATAGTGACAAACCCAGCAGGCGCAGTTCGCTGCGGTTGAAGTCCCGCAGGTTTCGGGTCAGAATACAGACAGATTGGCCGGGGTACAGTGCCAGCGCGGCGCGGCCTGCCGCAATGACATGCCAATCCTTGGGGTCGCTTTTGGATAGCCCCGTTTCGAATTGACTGACAATTCCCATAACGGCCCGCGGAAAGGCCGATTGCATATCCTGCCATTGGATGGCGATGTCCTGCTCGGACACCGTCCAGACGCGGCTGGCGTTGCGGCGCCATTCCTGGCCGATATAGTCGGCCCAGACAGGTTCGAACATGCCCGATTGCGCCAGACGCAGCAGCAGATTCTTCAGAATGGTGGATATGAGCACACAGGTATCGAGCACGACACGCTGAGGCAACAGGTTACTGGCGACAAGGGGGTCGCACTTGGCAGCAGTGTCGGGAAAGCCTGAATTCATTGAAAGGTCAATCGGCGCAGTTAAAATTTGATTGTACCGGCTGGGGTGCCTTTCTTTGGGCAACAGTCTTTATCTTGAGTCAAAAACTGTGGAGTCTTACATCTTGAAATGTGGGTAGTTGCCATTATGTATTAAGCAACCTGGCCAGATATGTTTGGCCGTAATGAATGACATGGGAAGAATCATGAGATTTGACAAATTAACCACAAAATTTCAACAGGCGCTTGCTGACGCCCAAAGTATTGCCGGCCGTAATGATAATCAGTACATTGAGCCGGTTCACGTTCTGTCTGCCTTGCTGGGCGACACCGATAGCGGCGCTGGCAGTCTGCTGGCGCGTGCCGGCGTTGCGGTCAATCGCGTCGGCCCGGCACTGGACAGTGCTATCAAGTCTCTGCCACAGGTGCAGGGAGCCGAAGGCAATGTGCAGATCAGTCGTGGACTGAATGCGCTGTTGACCGCTACAGATAAGGAAGCGGCCCGGCGGGGCGATGCTTTTATTGCAAGTGAATTGTTTTTACTGGCATTGGCCGAAGATAAAGGCGAGGCCGGCCGCATTCTGCGCGACTGCGGTCTGCAGAAAAAGGCGCTCGAAGCGGCTATTGAGGCTGTTCGGGGCGGCGCGGCTGTTGAAGACCAGGAAGGCGAAAGCAACCGTCAGGCGTTGAAAAAATACACCACGGACCTGACTGAAAGAGCCCGCATGGGCAAGCTGGATCCGGTCATTGGTCGCGATGACGAAATCCGCAGGGCCATCCAGATTCTGCAGCGGCGCACCAAAAACAATCCGGTGCTCATCGGCGAGCCTGGCGTGGGTAAAACAGCCATCGTCGAAGGCCTGGCGCAGCGCATTGTTAATGATGAAGTGCCCGAAACCTTACGCGGAAAGCGCGTGCTGTCACTGGACCTGGCCGCCTTGCTGGCGGGGGCCAAATATCGCGGTGAGTTCGAAGAACGCCTCAAGGCGGTGCTCAAGGAACTGGCGCAGGATGACGGCAGCAATATCGTCTTCATCGACGAAATCCATACCATGGTAGGCGCAGGCAAGGCCGAAGGGGCGATGGATGCCGGCAATATGCTCAAGCCAGCGCTTTCGCGCGGCGAATTGCATTGTATCGGCGCCACCACGCTTGACGAATATCGTAAGTACATCGAGAAGGACGCCGCGCTGGAACGGCGCTTCCAGAAAGTGCTAATCAACGAACCCGACGTTGAGAGCACAATTGCCATATTGCGCGGTCTTCAGGAGCGCTATGAGTTGCACCACGGTGTCGATATTACCGACCCCGCCATTGTGGCGGCCGCCGAGCTGTCCAATCGCTATATCACAGACCGTTTTTTGCCGGACAAGGCCATTGACCTGATCGACGAGGCTGCGGCGCGTATCCGCATGGAAATCGATTCGAAACCAGAAGTCATGGACCGCCTGGATCGTCGGATCATCCAGCTGAAAATTGAACGCGAGGCGGTTCGTAAGGAAACCGACGATGCATCTGCCCGCCGCCTGAAAGTGATCGAGGACGAGCTGGAAAAGCTGCAACGCGAGTACAACGACTACGAAGAGATCTGGAAAGCCGAGAAAGCGGCGGTGCAGGGTGCGCAGTCGATCAAGGAAGAAATCGAGAAGGTCAGGGCGCAGATGGCTGAGTTTCAGCGCAAAGGCCAGTACGAGCAACTGGCAGAATTGCAATACAGCCGCCTGCCCGAACTGGAAGGCCGCCTGAAGGCTGCCGAATCGGAAGAGTCCAGCAAGGCCAAGCCACGCCTGCTGCGCACCGAAGTTGGGGCCGAAGAAATTGCAGAAGTGGTTTCCCGCGCTACCGGCATTCCTGTATCCAAAATGATGCAGGGAGAGCGTGAAAAACTGCTTGGCATGGAAGATTTCCTGCATAAACGAGTGGTAGGGCAGGATGAGGCGGTAACCCTGGTTTCCGACGCAATCCGGCGCTCGCGCGCCGGACTGTCCGACCCGTCACGACCTTACGGATCCTTCCTGTTTCTGGGCCCGACCGGCGTTGGTAAAACCGAACTGACCAAGGCCCTGGCCGGGTTCCTGTTCGATTCGGAAGATCATCTGGTACGTATCGATATGAGTGAGTTCATGGAGAAGCATTCCGTGGCACGCCTGATCGGGGCGCCTCCGGGCTATGTCGGCTATGAAGAGGGCGGTTACCTGACCGAGGCGGTGCGTCGCAAGCCTTATAGCGTCATTCTGCTCGATGAAGTGGAGAAGGCCCATCCTGATGTGTTCAATATCCTGTTGCAGGTGCTCGATGATGGCCGTTTGACAGACGGGCAGGGGCGCACGGTAGACTTTCGCAATACGGTGATTGTGATGACCTCGAATCTGGGTTCACATCACATTCAGAATATGGCTGGCGAGTCTTATGAAGCGATCAAGCAAGTGGTCTGGGAAGACGTGAAACAGGCATTCCGGCCTGAATTTCTGAACCGCATTGACGAAGTGGTGGTATTTCATTCGCTGGACAGTGCACAGATCTCCTCTATTGCGCGGATTCAGCTGGATCGTCTGGCCGCCCGGCTGGCAGGTCAGGATATGCATTTGCATGTTTCAGATGCTGCATTGGCATTGCTGGCGAAAAGCGGCTTCGATCCGGTGTTCGGGGCAAGGCCGTTAAAACGTGCAATTCAGCAACACGTGGAAAACGGCATGGCAAGAAAAATTCTCGAGGGAGAATTCGGCCCTGGAGACACTGTCTTGGTCGATGTAAAAGACGGCGTTTTTTTGTTCAGCCGCGAAAACAGTGATATTGCGGGCTAAAGCCGCTACGTTTCTGTGCAAAAGCCCGGGTATTTTCCGGGCTTTTTTTTATATAAATTAAGGTTTAATGACAGTTGTATTGACGTCAGTTCATAAATATTCATTGACACAGATTCTTTTTACCGACATAGTGTCACACATAAGATATTCAAGTTAAAGGAAGCCGTGCTTCGGTTATACGAAATAGGCTTCTGGTTACAGCGGTACTGTTTGCATGTGTCGTCTCCTTGAAGTCTTGTCCCAAGAGATAGGATTTTATCTCAGTTTATTTATACATCAGGAAATCGACATGTCGACAGAATCAGGAATTGTAAAGTGGTTTAATAACGAGAAAGGCTTTGGTTTCATCAAGCCCGCCTCAGGTGGTAAAGATCTGTTTGTGCACCACACAGACATCATCGGTACAGGCTACAAATCACTGCAAGAAAACCAGGAAGTGACTTTCGTGGTTGCTGAAGGCCCTAAAGGTCCTCAAGCTAAAGAAGTTTCAGCCAAGTAATTTATTTGCGCTGTGCTGAAAATACCGCCTACGGGCGGTATTTTTTCGTCTGTACTCAATGAAGTGTGAACGAATGACAACAAATTACGTTCGAAATATTGCCCAGTGCGCCTTTATTACATAAAGATACAAAAAAGGACGCGCACTGCGCTCGCCTGCCTGGCGTGCCAACTTGAAAAAATAGTGTGCTCTTTTGCAGACGCGGCTACAGAAGGATTCAGCCATACTGTAAAACCATTGTTACGTATTGGGCATCATTGCATGCACATAATTCAAGAAATTTATTGAAAATGAGAATAGTTATTATTACAATAATAGGCTGACCTGCAGATCAACATTGGTTCCAATCATATTATCTAATGTGTTTTCGCTGAGTGCGGTTCCCGCGCCAAGCGCTGTCTGCTGTAATTGCCTGCACAAGGCACGTATGTTGAGCATGTTTAACGGATCAAATTCTCCCGCGGCGGTTCCCCTGAGCTTTCGGCTCACTGGCCTGGCTGCAGCGCTGGCATTAATGTCAGGTGCTGCCTGGCTTGGCACACTGGATCTGACGCCACCCATTGTCAAAGCGACCGATGCCCCGGTAATGGTAACCATTATCGACGAACCGGTACGTCCGCCTCCGAAAGGGGAGGAACTGGCGCCGGCCCCCGAGCCAGAAGTACAACCTGAACCCGAGCCGGTACCAGAGCCAGAACCCCAGCCTGAGCCTGAGCCGGAACCGGTTCAGGAAGAAATTATTCCACCTCCGGAGCCTGTGCCCGAGCCGGTGTACGAGCTCAAGCCAGAGCCCAAGCCTGTGGTAGAGCCAAAACCCGAGCCAAAGCCGGAACCTAAGCCGAAGCCAAAACCCAAACCGAAGCCCAAGCCGAAACCAAAGCCTGAACCGAAACCAAAGCCTGAACCGAAACCGCCGGTCAAGCCAGCGCCCAATCTGTCCAATATCAAGATTGATCGCAATATTTCGCTCAAGCCGGTGGGCGTCAGCAATGGCGCGAACGCCAAGCCTTCGGGTGGCCAGACCAATCAGGCCCCCAAAGTCGTGTCATCGGTCAGCTATCTGGTCAAGCCTAAACCGACTTATCCGCGCGCAGCAAAAATGCGCGGCGAATCGGGAACCGTTATTGTCCGCGTGCATATCTCAACGGCTGGTACGGTCAAAAGCGCGACCCTACGCCAGGCACTGCCCTATGACTCGCTCAATGATGCTGCCCTGAGTGCAGTACGGCGCGCGCGTTTCAAACCCTATTCAGAAAATGGCGTTCCGCGGGACTCCATTGCCGATATACCTATTGTTTTTCAATAAAGGAATTTATTCATCATGACTACCCCCTGGCTGTCATCCACATTGGTCGCCCTTGCTCAGGCGACAACGGAAACTACGCCGCACAATCCCGGCATTATGGATTTTCTAATGCAAAGCGATATTGTCGGCAAATCCCTGTTCGGCATTCTTGTTTTGATGGCGCTGGTTACCTGGTACCTGATTGTGGTCAAGGTATTAATGAATATCAGCGGAACCCGCAAGGGAAACCGGTTCCTGCAGCGCTTCTGGAGTTCGCAGTCTCTGGAGCAAGTTGATCAGGATTTGCACAAGTTTGGCGCACGCGATCCGTTCTCGCGTCTTGCGGACCAGGCTCTTCATGCGCGCGATCATCACAGCCGTTATGGCGCGAGCAATCTGGCCGAACTGGGTACCAATGCAGAGTTTGTTGCTCGCCGCATGAAAAAAGTAATTGATGAGGAAACGGCCCAAGCCGAGAACGGGCTATCTGTTCTGGGCTCCATTGGCTCGACTGCGCCGTTTGTCGGGTTGTTTGGAACCGTGTGGGGTGTTTACCACGCCCTGATCGGTATCGGCATGGCCGAAGCGGGCGTTACCATCAATAAAATTGCCGGTCCGGTCGGCGAGGCGCTGATCATGACCGGCCTTGGCCTGGCTGTTGCCATCCCGGCAGTGCTGGCCTATAACGCCTTTGTTCGCCGCAACCGTGTCATGCTTGCCCGTCTGGACGCATTCGCCCACGATCTGTACGCATTTGTGACAACCGGCCAGCAATTTGAAAGCCAGAACCCCAAAGTGCGCAGCTTGCGCGGCGGCGGCGGTCGTTAGTCACACAGGAGAGAACCATGGCTTTTGGAAGCTTTGATCAGAAAAACGGTTCGGCCAGTCCCATGACCGAAATCAATATGGTGCCGTTGATTGACGTGATGCTGGTACTGCTGGTGATCTTTATCATTACAGCGCCGCTGATGGCGCATTCGATCAAGATCGATCTGCCCCAGGTCAGCAGCAAGCCGGTAGAGCAGGAACCGGTCGTTATCGATCTGGCGATGGACAAGTCCGGCACTATTTACTGGAATGATGCTCCGGTAGAGCAGAGTGACCTGAGGGAAATGTTCGTCAACGAAGGCAAGCAAGACCCCCAACCAGAGCTGCGAATCCGCGCTGATGCCGATACGCGTTACGAGGCGCTGGCGCAGGTACTTTCCATGGCAAAAGGGTCCGGTTTGAAAAAGCTGGGCTTTATTACCCAGCCAGGCAGCGATAGTGCTGCGGGCGTTTCGGAAAACGCTGGAGATAGCGGCGCCGGCAAGCCGCAAGCAGGGGCACCGGCGGCATCGTCTGCCGGCGCTGGCGCAGCGGCAACGCCAGCCCAATAAACGTCTGTGTCAACAGGCGACGTCTGGCAGGTGCTGTCAGATGGCGTTGCAGCGTAAAAAAGGACTGAAACCTGTGTGATACGGGCTTCAGTCCTTTTTTGTATGATGACAGTGCTGGTTTTGCTGGCGGCAATACGCATGGCTGGGGCAATGCCGGGAAATCAGGCGGCTGGTTTTGTTGTCCGTCTTAAGCCGCAGCTTATGGCAAATAACCATGCCTTGTAGACAGCGCCTGCTTTAAAGCGTTTCTTCCTGTTTGCCGTAGAATTTTACCCCGATTGTGATGCGATCACGTCCCTGAGCGCGGCGATGACGGTTGGTGTCGCGCAATGAATACACACAACCGCAGTATTCCTGCTGATAGAACTCTTCGCGTTTGCTGATCTCGATCATGCGCGCCGAACCACCCCCTTTGCGCCAGTTGTAGGTCCAGTACACCAATTCAGGATAGCGCGAGGCTGCGCGTTCGCCACTGCCGTTGATCTGATTCATGTCCTTCCAGCGTGAGATGCCGAGCGAACTGGTAATGGTATCGAAACCATGTTCGTGTGCATACAGCGCAGTGCGCTCAAAACGCATATCGAAGCAAGCAGTACAGCGAATGCCCCGCTCGGGTTCATTTTCCATGCCTTTGACCCGGTCGAACCAATTGTCTACGTCGTAATCGGCATCAATAAATTCAATACCGTGTTGTTGTGCAAAGCGTATGTTCTCTTCCTTGCGAATTTCATACTCACGGACCGGATGAATGTTTGGATTGTAAAAAAAGATGGAGTAGTTGATGCCCGATGCCAGCATGGCTTCCATGACTTCGCCCGAACACGGGGCACAGCATGAATGCAGCAGCACTTTGCCGTGTCCTTCGGGCAGGGCAAGGGTGGGGCGTTCAATATCGGTAACAGTAATCATGGCGATCAGAGATAAGTCGTTTCCTAATCCGTCATTTTAGGATATTTCCCGCGCGGATTGACGTTTTTTTTAAAAAATCTCTTTATTTTCAAGTGTTTTCTCCGAAAACATCATCCCAAAGCGTACATACCGCAGCCCGTTCTTCGGTCAGCAGCGACTGGTCAATCCTGGCCTTTTCATCACCCTTGAGTCTGACAGCGTGCTGCATGCGTCGCAGGACACGATAGCTGTCCGCCGTTTTGCGGGCATGCTCGGCATTCAGAATGCCAACCTCGCCGGCAATATTGAGCAGGGCAATATTTCCAAGGTTTTCCAGAAGTTGCTTATGCTGGTTTGCGTAGGCCAGGACGCAATACTGGGTAATGAACTCAATATCCACCATCCCGCCATGGTCGTGCTTCACATCGAATAATTCGGTTTTGTTTGGGTGCCCTGCACGAATTCTGGCACGCATTTCAATCACTTCCTGTTTGAGCTTGTCCGGGTCGCGTTGCAGAAGAAGGATATCACGGCGGATACGCTCGAACGTTTTGCCGATCTCGGGGTCGCCGGCTGACAAGCGTGCACGCGTAAGCGCCTGATGTTCCCAGACCCAGGCATGTTCCCGCTGATACTTTTC
>JBOIGK010000130.1:0-8325 GCA_050742695.1 Advenella sp.
AGCGACCCCAGGCCCATCATCTGGGTAAGCTTGCCGATGGGCGACATGGGGTTGAGCAGCATGCTCCAGCCGAAAGCCCGTACCACAAGTGAAATAAGCAGAGGCGAGAGGATGACCAGCAGGAAAACAGAATTCCACGGCGCTTTCATGCGACTTAGGATATATGATTCGGGCACACCGATCAGCACGCAGATGATAGTGACCAGGCCCGATATCCAGAGCGTTCGCCAAAATACCGTGAGCGTATAGTTGCTGGTGAATATTTCAATGTACTGCTCGAGCGTCCAGCCCGCTTGCACACCCAGGTCGTAATCGTAAGGCCTGAATGAGAGCACGATGGTAAGCACCAGCGGCACAATCAGCAGGCCGATAAAAAGCAGGGTCAGCGGCATGGCGCCCAGAAAGCTCAGGCGCCGCTTGCGCACCGGCGCAGCCCCAGAATCAGGATGAGTCATGATCACAGATCTCCGGCAGGCTCGGCCGCCAGAACCTTGAGCGCATTTTCATGCCAGTCCAGACTGACGTTTTCGCCGATCTTATAAACCTGCTGGTGGTTATTGATGACGGACACGATCAGCAGCCCGAAAGCCGTCTGCACCTCGTACATCCACAAATTGCCAAGAAAAAAACTGTTTTTGATCGACCCGGCAAAGCGCCCCTGGCCTTGCCGGCCGATCTCGATCTTTTCGGGACGCACTGACATGAGCGCCTCGCAGGTGCCTGTATTTGGCGCGATGGCCGACTCGTTCGTCAGGGTAATACGGTGACCATCCAGATCGAACTGGCGACCCTGCTCTGTCGTGGTAAGCGTGACGGCAAAGGTATTGGTCTTGCCAACGAAACGGGAAATAAAGGGTGTGGCCGGATTCTCGTACATGACATAAGGCTCATCAATCTGTATGACTTTGCCTTCGCGCATGACGACCACACGATCGCTGACTGACAGCGCTTCAGCCTGGTCATGCGTCACCATGATGGTGGTGGTGCCTGCCTGTTGCTGAATCCGGCGCAGCTCGAACTGCATTTCTTCACGCAGGTTGGCATCCAGATTCGACAAGGGTTCATCCAGCAACAGCACTGGCGGCTGGATGACCAGAGCGCGCGCCAGGGCAACGCGCTGGCGCTGGCCGCCCGACAGTTCGCGCGGATAACGCTGCGCGAATTTCTCCAGTTGCGCCATGGCAAGTGCATCCTTGACGCGCTTGGCAATATCGCTACCAGATAGCTTGCGCATTTCCAGACCAAAGGCCACGTTCTTTTCCACCGTCATATGCGGAAAAAGCGCATACGTCTGGAAAACAATCCCCAGCCCTCTTTCGTTGGGCTTTGCAAATGTGATGTCTTTGCCATCCAGAATGATGCTGCCAGCGGTCACGTCAACGAATCCGGCAATCATTTGCAGGGTGGTGGTCTTGCCACAGCCAGACGGGCCAAGCAGCGAAACGAATTCCCCTTTTGCAACGTCAAGAGACAGGTTGTCGACTGCGGTGGTATCCGCAAATTTTTTGGTCAGGCCGTGCAACTGCAAAAAAGACATACGTCCTCACTTCGTTTATTTTGATATGGTTCCGCAGACTGCACTGTTTTTCGTACATGCAGCATCGTATGAGGTGATGCGGCGGTAAACAACGTGAATGCATCAGGGGTAATGCACAACTGTCATGCTGTTTATGACAGTTGATTCAAGCTCGATAATTGTCCCTTGCATGGCCCGATTTATATATTGGTATTTCTACTAATAAAATTATTTTTATTTATATTTCATTTAACGGAAAAATATATATAATATTTAAATATTAATTTCATTAAACAGAATATCATCATGGATCAGCAATCAGCAGGCGCACAAGGTGTGCTTACCAAGGGCTTGGGTATTTTGCGCTTGCTCAGCGACGCAGGGCCGCAAGGGTTGCGCGTGACCGACATTGCCCGCCAGCTTGAACTTTCCCAGGCAACAGTGCACCGGCTTTTGCAAACGCTGATTGCCGAAGGCTTTGTTTTACAGCGTCAGGGAAGCAAATCCTATGCACTGACCCTGGAGCTATTTTCCCTGGTGGCCCGTGCGCATCACCGGGAATCGTCGCTGCGCGCCATCTGCCGCAGTTCCATTCTCAGAATTGTGGGAACACTGCAGGATTCGGCGTTTGTGCTGTTGCGAGACCGCTATGACGTGGTGTGCATCGATAAAATGGAAGGCAGCTATATTACCCAATCGCTGACTGGCGGCATTGGTGGGCGCATTCCCATCGGGCTGGGCCAGGGAAGCATTGCCATTCTGGCTGCCTTGCCGGAAAGCGAACAGAATGCCATCCTAGCTTTCAACATCCCGCGCTTCTACCAGGACGACGGGATCGATGAGCCGCAGTTGCGCGCAAGAATCCGGCAGACACAGCAGAACGGTTATGTGCTGAACACGGGCCCCGGCAAACTCACGGGGATCGGCGGTATTGCCGTGGCATTTACCGACACCACGGGCTATCCGGTAGGCGCGATCGGGCTGAGCGTCCTTACCGAAAGGCTGACTCAGGAACGCCTGCCCTTTATTGTCGATATTCTGAAACGTGAAGCAGCAGCGATCAGCAGTAATCTGAATCCCTTTGATCCGGCGCTGGGCAGCCCGCACATGGCACTGTCAAACTAATCGACAGCAATTTAATCCAAATGCATTGCAAGCGCAATATGCTGCGCGGCAACCGACGCAGCATGTGCAGGCATAGTTAGCGCTCGGCGCTGGCCCTGAGCCCCTGATAGAAGATCGCGCTTTTGACACCCAGCGCCCGCAACGGCTCTGGCGGCAACCAGGACGGCCCGCCCAGCCCCAGTACCGCATCCAGCTCATCTGACCGATGGTTTAGCATAAGTTCGGCCAACAGGCGCCCGTTTACCGTGCCACGCAGCACCCCCGAGCCGTTGCACCCGAGCGAGCCGTAGATGCCATCGGCAAGCTTGCCGAAAAAGATACCGCCGTTGCGCGTAAGCGCGGTGGTTCCTCCCCAGACAAACTCAAACTCATGTGATGCCATTTGCGGAAAGCGCCGTTTGTAATAATGCGTCAGCATGGTGGTATAGACAGCAACACTACGCTCTGATTCATAGGAATAGGCGCTACGCACCATGAATCGGTTGCCCGACACCTTGCGCAGCGTCGTGCCAAGGCGATGAGCGGGCAGCAAGCCCCATTGCCTGGCCGGCCCCAGGGCAGCGGCCTGTTCATCCGAGAGCGCCGGAGTCAGCCCGGCATACGTGTAGATCGCAATCAGACGGTCTTTCAGAAACCCCAGTTTACGGGCAAAGGCGTTATTGGCAATCACCAACTGGCCGGCAGAAAAATCGCCCTTGCTGGTCGATACCGTGTAGCGGCCTGCGCTGCCGGCAATACGATTAGCAAACGTTTCTTCCAGCAAAGTGACATTTTCCGGCAGGGTATCAGCCAGGCCACGATGCATTGCTGCTGGCTGGACAAAAACATTATTGCGCGTGTAATAACCAAAATCGTAATAACGCGTGCCCAGTCGCTGCGCCAATTGGTCTTGGCTCAACACTTCGCTATCAATGCCCAGCCGGTTGTTTTTGTCGATGCCCGACAGCAGGGATGCCTTGCCGGCCGGTGTGGCCGACGCATTGTATTTGCCGCTATTTTCATCCCAGTCGCATTCAATCCGGTTCTCTTGCAAGGTGTGCTTGAGCCACTGCAGTCCCTGTTCATAAACACGGATTTGCAGACGTCCCAGAAGGTCATCCTGTGCGGGGTCTTTCGCAATGCCCGACCGGGGAAAGGTGGACATGAATCCGGAATTGCGGCTGGATGAGCCCTCGCCGATGACGCTGCCTTCCAGAACGAGCACTGATTTTTCCGGTGCCAATTGCGCCAGGCGGCGGGCTGCCGACAGGCCGGTGAAGCCAGCCCCGATAACGATGAAGTCAAAGGCACGCGGGCCTTGCGGCTCTGTGGCGGCCGTGCGCGCAGGCAGCAGCGCGTTCCAGCCGGAATGGTTGTTATAGTGGGGTAAATAGGGATTTTTCACGCGTATCGACTTCGGGCAGAAAAAACTGAAGAGTTTTCCATCATAAGTGGCCCGCTGTAATTTTCAATCGTTTTGTCACATCCGAATGAAAACCGCAGCAAATGTGTAATCTATCTGCAACATGCCGTGTCGATGGCGTCTGTTTGAGCACGGTATCAACCATGCAGGAAGCCGTCGCAAAAGAATTCGTTGAGCCCGGACACGGACCTGCGGTGAAACCCAGCCAGGCACGCCCGGTTAAGCCGGCGCCATGATGATTTACTTGATGGCGATATGCACGCTGACTTCGATCGCCGTTTCCTCGCGCCCCCGGTATACTTCGAAATCAGCGGTGTAGGCCCGCTGGTGGGGTGTATCTTCACGTTTGAAATAATCCCAAATATCCAGCCATACCCGGATGACCGTTTCGGGCATTTTCCCCTTGCCGCTAAATACCAGATACTGTCCCGAGGGTACGGTGACTTCGACCAGATCGAGAGTGCATTTTTTTGGTTTCTGGTCGGCTCCTGCCGTCACGGTATACCGGCCGTCCTGATCCGATTCGTAGCCACCATAAACACCGTAGACTGGCGCATCTGCAGGCAACTCAGGAACCAATTCGGTATACACGTCATGCCAAAGCAGAGGCAGCCGTGCCGTCTTCAATGTTTCTTCCTCGGCATTGCAGGTGCGGGTCTGAACGCCAAAGATACGGAATGACGGCAGGTTAACAATGTGCATAGCAGGCCTCTTTCAATACCATGCAACGATTGCGTAACACGGCGGGATTCCGGTTTAAAGCTGACGCGCCGAAGCGATTTTTTTGTCGGTAGTGTACTGGCTCAGGGCGTAGACAGCCCACAAAGCGGCGGGCAGCCAGCCGATGAGCGTGATTTGCAAAATAAGACAGATGATGCCGGCGATCGGACGTCCAATCGTAAAAAATGCAACAAAAGGCAGAAAAATGGCGAGCAGTAATCTCATGAAAAATTCCGTAATACGATGCAGTTATTGTGAGGTGATATAAAGTCGCAAATGGCGACGAATCACGTAATATCAAGGCTGTATTATAACGGTCGGCAACACCCTTGACACGGTACAGACGCCCCAGATGCAGTTCAGGCCATTCACACAGCCCCCCGTCTTTTACTGCCTCCCGTCGCCGACTCTTTTGATTCATCTTCACCCTTTCGCTTTATTTGGGCTTTATTTCTATAAAAGGATCGTGTATGTCTCCACAGGATATTCTTGACTTCTGGTTTGAACAAACCCCTTCTGAGCAATGGTTCACCAGCGATCCGCAATTTGATGCAACGATTAGCGAACGCTTTACCGACGTATGGCAACAGGCCACGCGCGCCGAGCTCAGCGGCTGGCGCAGCTCTATCCGGGGTCGACTGGCCGAAATCATTGTATTGGATCAATTCTCGCGCAACATCGGCCGCGGCACGCCCCTGGCCTTTGCTTACGACACGATGGCGCTGGTGCTGTCCCAGGAAGCATCGCATACCACTGAATTTGCCGACCTGACGCAACAGGAAAACAATTTTCTGCTGATGCCCATGATGCATTCGGAATCGACGGCGATTCACCAGGCGGCCGAATGCCTGTTTCGCAAATATGGTTCAGATGAATCCTATCAATTCGAACTGAAACACAAGGCCATCATCGACGCTTTCGGTCGTTATCCGCATCGCAACGAGATACTGGGGCGCGAATCCACGCCCGAGGAAATTGCCTTCCTGCAGCAACCGGGCTCATCGTTTTGATGACTACCGTTCTTTTTTCCTGATCGCGCACGTGTGCCGCCCAGGCTTACGAAGGACTGAATTTTCCGAACTTTCACAACAGAATCAGGCCGATTGCACGCTCGTTTTCAGAAAATATTTGACCGTGATTTTTTCTGTGATTATCATTAATTGACCAAGCAATTATTGCTTACCCAATTAATTGAACCTACATTATTCCAGCCGATCGAGGAAACTGGGCGATGCCGCTGGCATTGCCTGATCCCGCATTTGCCCGGCTGATCATCACGGTTATCATCTTTCATGAGCTCCAATTCAAATACAACGACGGCCACCCCCGACGCACCGTCCGCCGTTCCTGCTTCTTCCGCCCAAGGAGCAAAAACAAAGCAAAAGAATAAACCTGCCGGCAACAAACGCAGTTTTTTGTTCAAACTGTTGGCCCTGGCGATTGTGATCATCGCCATTATTGCGGGTGTCATGTACTTCCTGAACGGCCGCTGGTATGAAAGCACCGACGACGCCTATGTACAGGGCAATATCATTCAGATCACGCCGCAGGTTGAAGGCACCGTAGTGGGTATTTTTGCCGACGATGGCGACTTTGTACATGCCGGCGATACGCTGATCCGCCTGGACCAGACCGAGGCTGAAGTTGCCCTGAACCAGGCCAAGGCCACGTTGGCCAAAACCGTAAGAGAAGTGCGTAGCCTGTACAGCCAGGCCAGCGGTGCCAAGGCCACATCGGGCGCGCAGCAGGCATTGGTGCAGGCTCAGGAATCTGCCGTCAAGGGCGCCAAAACGGCGTTGGACAAGGCAAAAGCCGACTACAGTCGCAGACAGAAGCTGGTCAAGTCCGGCGCCATTTCTGAAGAGGAAAGCGCACATGCCAGAGACGTATTTCTGCAGGCACAAAGCCAGTATCAGTCTGCCATCAGCCAGCTTGAAGCCACGCGCAGCCAATTGACGGCATCCGAGCAGAACGCCGAAGTGAGCAACGCGCTGGTGGCCGGCACACTGATCAACCAGCATCCCGATATTCTGGTTGCCGAATCCAAATTGAAAGCCGCCTATTTGACCTATGTGCGCAGCACGATCACGGCCCCGGCCGATGGCTATGTCGCCAAGCGGGCGGCACAGGTCGGCCAGCGCGTAGCTGCGGGCAGCGCCATGATGGCCGTGGTCCCGCTGAAAAACGCATGGATTTACGCCAACTTCAAAGAAACACAAATGAAAGACATGCGTATCGGCCAGCCGGTAAGCATTACCTCCGACCTGTATGGCGACGATGTGGTCTATGACGGCGTGATCAGCAGCCTGGGCATTGGCACAGGTAGCGCCTTTGCCCTGCTGCCGGCCCAGAACGCCACCGGCAACTGGATCAAAATCGTGCAACGAATCCCGGTACGCGTAGAGTTTGCCAAACCCGAGCAACTGGAAAAATACCCGCTACGCATTGGCATGTCCATGTTTGTTGAAGCCGATTTGCACAACACCGACGGCGCCGTGCTTGCCAGAGGAATCAATCCGAACAGCAAGCTGCTGACCACGATTTACGATCAGCAGGTGGCTGCGGCGGACCGGTTGATATCAGACATTGTGCAGCAGAACCTGGCGACCAACGACCCCGATAATACAAGCGCCAATGAGTAACGAAAAACCCAAGGCTGCTCCGCCTGGCACGCCCGCGCAGCCGTTCGCCCCGGCCAGCCTGTGGCTGACGACCCTGGGCCTGTGTCTTGCGACCTTCATGCAGGTGCTCGATACCACGATTGCCAATGTGTCGTTGCCGACCATTGCCGGCAACCTTGGCGTCAGTTCGTCGCAGAGCACCTGGATCATTACCTCCTTTGCCGTGAGCAACGCCATCACCCTGCCGCTGACCGGCTTTCTGAGTCGTCGCTTTGGTGAGGTGCGCCTGTTCAATATCTGCACCATTCTGTTTGTGATTACGTCGTTTCTTTGCGGCATATCCACTAATATGACGGAGCTGATTGTTTTTCGCGCCTTGCAGGGTGCGGTGGCAGGCCCGATGTATCCAATCACGCAAAGCTTGCTGATTTCCATTTACCCTGCTGCCCGCCGCGGCATGGCGCTGTCCATCCTGTCCATGGTCACGGTGGTGGCGCCGGTCGCCGGTCCTATCCTGGGTGGCTGGATTACCAGCAGCTACTCTTGGGAATGGATTTTCTTTATCAATATTCCGGTGGGGCTGTTCGCCAGCTTTATTGTCTTTATCCAGATGCGGGCCCGTCCGGTGTCGATCATTAAATCCGGCGTAGATTATATGGGTCTGATTCTGCTGATTGTGGCAGTGGGTTCGCTGCAGGTGGTATTGGACCTGGGCAACGAGAAAGACTGGTTCGGCTCCAACTTTATCGTGGCGCTGACGATTGTGGCGGTGATCGGTACGATTTCGTTCCTGATCTGGGAGCTGACCCACCCCGACCCCATTGTGAATCTGACGCTATTTCGGCACCGCAATTTCGCCTTCGGCACCATTGCTCTTATTTTCGGCTACTCCGCCTTCTTTGCGATCAGCCTGCTGATCCCGTTGTGGCTGCAGCGCACTC
>JBOIGK010000131.1:0-2878 GCA_050742695.1 Advenella sp.
TAATGGAATAGGCCGGGCAATTGTCGAGGCTTTTGCGCACGCCGGCTACCGGACCATGATCGCCGACGTCAATGGGGCGGATTCGCAGGCACTGGAGGCATCGCTCAACGAGCAATCGCTACAGGCACGTTATCTTAGGCTGGACGTGGCTGATGCCGACAGCATTGCACAGTTTTTTACCACTGTAGAACGCGATTATGGTCGCTGCGATGTTCTGGTGAACAATGCCGGCATTGCCAAAACCGTGCCCTATCTGGATTATCCGAAGGACCATTGGGATAAGGTCATGCAAGTGAACGTAACCGGACCCTTTCTGATGTCGCAGCATGCAGGACGGCTCATGCAAAAAAGACAGTCTGGGCGAATCATTAATATTGCATCTGTGAGCGGCGAGCGTGCCAGCTGGGGTCGGGCAGCCTATGGGACATCGAAGGCCGCTGTTTTCGGACTGACGCGCCAGATGGCCCTGGAGCTGGCCGAATTCGGTATCACGACCAACGGGATTGCGCCAGGTCCGGTCGATACGCCGCTTACCCAGCAACTGCATACACAGGCTACCCGGGACGAGTTCATTGGTTCAATCCCCATGGGGCGCTACGGTACGCCGCAGGAAATTGCCCAGGTGTGCTTGTTCTTGGCGTCCGAGGCTGCATCGTATGTCAACGGTCATGTGATTCCGGTAGATGGCGGTTTTCTGGCTGCAGGCATTACCGGACATTGACTGTTTATTTCAGTTGTCATGGTTTCAATAGTTGTCATAGTTTAAGGGAGTCGATTGCAATGCGTGTGTCAATGACGGGCTGGGCCCATTCGAAATTCGGAAAAATGGATGGCGTTGATCCGGAACAGATGATCGGCGACGTGGCGCTGCAGGCGATCGCCCATGCCGGACTGGCGCATAGTGATATAGATTCGCTGCACGTTGGCCATTACAACGGTGGATTTCTGTATCAGGATTTTCCGTCCTCGCTGTTATTCAACGCGATTCCGGCGTTGCGATTCATTCCGGCCGTACGGCTGGAAAATGCCTGCGCTACCGGTTCGGCAGCGCTGCATTCTGCGCTCAACGCGGTTGCCAGCGGACGCAGTCGCTATGCGCTGGTGCTTGGTTTTGAGAAAATGTCGGAACTATCTACTCCGGAAATTGGCGATGTTTTGCTCAAATGCTCCTATGCCAGGGAAGAGGCGGCGGTCGCCGGTGGTTTTGCTGGTCTGTTTGGCAATGTCATCGCCAAAACCTATTTCGATCGCTACGGAGACCAGTCTGACGCGCTGGCGATGATTGCCGCCAAGAACCACCATAACGGCCTGTCCAATCCATATGCGCATATGCGAAAAGATTTCGGTTTCGAGTTCTGTCGCACGGAATCGGAAAAAAATCCTTTCGTGGCCGGCCCGCTCAAGCGCACCGATTGCTCACTGGTCTCTGACGGCGCGGCCGCCATCATTATTTGCAGGGATGATGATGTTTGCAATAGCGACAATCACGTGCGTTTTCTTGCAGCGTCACAGGTCAATGATTATCTACCCATGAGCCGTCGCGACCCTATTGCGTTCGAAGGCGCGGCGCGCGCCTGGCAGCGGGCGCTGGCCGACAGTAGCCTGAGCCTGGGCGAATTGTCGTTCGTGGAAACCCATGATTGCTTTACCATTGCCGAGCTGATTGAATACGAGGCCATGGGCCTGGCCCGCCCGGGCGAAGGCGCACGCGTCATTCTGGACGGCATCAGCGCCCGAGACGGACGCTTGCCCGTGAATCCTTCCGGAGGCCTGAAGTCCAAAGGGCACCCCATTGGAGCGACCGGCGTGTCCATGCACGTCATGGCCGCCATGCAGCTGAGCGGGCAGGCAGCAGACATGCAATTGCCAGTAGCAGATAGGGCCGGTGTCTTTAACATGGGTGGCTCAGCAGTCGCCAATTATGTAAGTATTCTTGAGCGCGTCTAAAGCGCGCGTGATAGACCTGTAATCGCGCAATGAGCGCAGATATCGGGCTAATCGGAAATGATGTCATGCTCAAGCCGGTAAAAAATATTGGTAACTTTCTGACCGATGTCAGTTTACGTTTTGCGGATCTGCCGGGACTAATTCATGGTGACCGTACCTATAGCTGGGGTGAACTGAATGCCCGGGTCGATTCGCTTGCCCATGCCTTAAGCAAACTTGGCATTGGCAAGGGCGACCGCATTCTGATTCATTCGTCCAATAATGTGCAGTTGTTCGAAAGCTGCTGGGCAACCTTCAAGCTCGGTGCTATCTGGGTGCCCACCAACGTGCGGATTACAGAGTCGGAGATCGCCTATCTTGCCTCGACGAGCACGGCTTCGATCGTCATCTATGATGATGGGTACGCGGGCCACGCCAACAGTTGCTGCCACGCTGCGGACTCTGTCAGGCACGTGATCGCCATAGGCGAGCCGCAGCAGGACGAGCACAACTACGAAGCGTTGCTGGCGCTGCACAGAAGCGATGGACGCTTCGAAGCGGTCGATGTGGATTATGAAGACCCCTTATGGTTCTTTTTTACCTCCGGTACTACCGGGTTTCCCAAGGCCGGCGTGCTGTCGCACGGGCAAATGGCGTTTGTGATTACCAATCATCTGGCTGATCTGCTGCCGGGTATTGACCAGCATTCGCGCTCCCTGGTGGTGGCGCCGCTATCGCACGGCGCTGGAATACATGCCATTGCCAATACCGCCCGTGGCGCCGCCAGTATCTTGCCTGCGTCAGCGCGGCTCGATTGCGCCGAAGCATGGCAACTGGTACAGCAATATCGCGTTGACAACATGTTCACTGTACCCACGATTGTAAAACGACTGACTGAAGACCCGGCGGTGGATCAGTTTGATCATTCTTCATTGAAATACGTGATTTATGC
>JBOIGK010000132.1:0-2092 GCA_050742695.1 Advenella sp.
TAATGATGTTGTAGGCCCATTTTTCGTCCAGACCCAGGTTTTTGCCCGCGCCTGGCGTGGCGCCCAGCAGGCGCTGGATATTGGGGTTGGTGCTTTTGAGCTGTTCATCGACATTGGCCGTGGTCACACCCAGTTCCTCGGCATTGACGGTAGCCTGAAAGACCCATTTGACGATATTGAGCCAGGCATCGTCGCCTTGGCGCACAAAGGGTCCTAGCGGTTCTTTGGAAATGATTTCCGGCAGAACCTCGTAATCGTCGGGGGAGGACAGTTTGGAAATGCGGATGGAGGCCAGACCCGAGGCATCGGTAGAGAAGACGTCGCAACGGTTGGTTGCAAAGGCATTGACCACCTCGTTGAACTGATCGAACACGACTGGTTTGTATTCTACTTTGTTGGCGCGGGCCCAGTCTGCCAGCGTATTTTCATTTGACGTGCCGGTTTGCAGGCAGATGGTTGCGCCATTGAGATCCTTGGCGCTTTTTACGCCCAGTTTCTTGGACACCAGAAAACCCTGTCCATCATAAAAATTGACCCCTGCCGCAATCAGACCCAGCGCCGTATCACGTTGTTGCGTGACGGTGGTGTTGCGGGTAAGGACGTCAACTTCGCCCGATTGCAAGGCGGTAAAGCGCTGCTGGGAGTTCAGCGGTACGACCTTGAATTTGCTGGCATCGCCGAAAACGGCGGCGGCAATGCTTTTGCACAGATCAACGTCCAGGCCCTGCCACTGGCCTTTGGCATCAGGGGCGGAAAAACCAGCGAAGCCAGTAGTGGCGCCACACACGACAGCACCGCGTTGTTTGACGTTATCCAGCGTTGCCGCATGGGTGAGGCCAGGGACGGCTGCTGCGATCGCGAGCGTAGCAAGTGAGGCTTTCAATAGGGCAGACATAGCAGACTCCAGTTTAGGGTTACAGCACAAAGCAAGAAGATAGACCGGTTTTCATGCATCGGAAAACAACCATTTATTTGAATCTTATTACGGAATGTAATAAAAGAAAAGGCACCGGTCCGTCACCCGTGATTGTCCGGGTTGCAGTACGGCGGCCTGCCGCTACGCCAAGCCACTTCGGCATCGATGCCCAAAGGTTATTTGCCGGCCTGTTTTACCTGACGGCTTTCTTTCCAGAGCTTGAAAATGTGCCAGGCCATGGGCAGAACGGAAATAATCACGATGCCAAGGGTAAATAGCGATAGGTTCTGTTGCACCCAGGTAATGCGGCCCAGGAAATAACCTGCCAGCACCAGCAGGAATATCCAAAGAAACCCGCCTAAAACGTTATAGAGCGCAAAATGGCGTCGATCCATGCCCGATAGTCCGGCCAGAAAGGGGGCGATGGTGCGTACGATAGGAATAAAGCGCGCCAGGGTAATGGTAGAGCCACCATACTTTTCAAAATAGGCATGGGTTTTATCAATATGACTCTGCTTGACCCAACCCTTGCGGATCAATGTTTGCCCCAGGGGCGACCGACCAATGGTGTAGTTGACATAGTCGCCAAGCACGGCGGCGGCAAACAGCATGACCATATACCAGAACGGAGGGATACCACTGATGCCCATGAAGGCGCCGACCGCAAAGAGCAGGGAATCACCGGGCAGAAATGGCATGACGACCAGGCCGGTTTCCAGAAACAGAATCAGGGCAACCAGGCAGATGCCCCAGCTCCAGTGGTCATGCAGCATGGCCATCAGGGCCTGGTTATCGTGGAGCCAGCCAAACAGCGAGGAAAAATTCATAAATAGTGTGCTAAGCAAAGGAGGCTGCTGCGCAGTACAGGCAAGCCGTTGAAAAGAGTCAACTAATAGTAATATGGAACGGATATTTAAACCGATTGTTCATGAAATTATCATAATTTTTTACATCGGACACGCTATGATGAATGTTCGTTCACATAACCAGGAGTATTGCGATGTCCAGGAAGATTCTGATGCTAGTGGGTGATTACGCCGAAGATTACGAAACCATGGTGCCGTTCCAGTTTCTGCTGGGTGTTGGCTACGAAGTGCATGCTGTCTGCCCCGATAAAAAGGCCGGCGACAAAATAGCAACGGCCATCCACGATTTCGAAGGGGACCAGACATACTC
>JBOIGK010000133.1:0-3060 GCA_050742695.1 Advenella sp.
GATCACCATCGACATAATTCATGATCCAGTCATTGAGCCAGCGTTCCATGTCATCACGCTCGTGGAAGGAACCAATTTTGTCGCGCACAATACACTTGAGATAATGCGCAAAGCGGCAGCATGCAAACAGATATGGCAGGCGGGCTGACAAGCGGGCATTGGCTGTGGCGTCCGGATCGTTATACTCATGAGGCTTTTGCAGCGACTGTGCGCCGATGAAGGCAGCAAAGTCAGAGTTCTTGCGATGTACCAGCGGCATGAAGCCGTTTTTGGCCAGCTCGGCCTCACGACGGTCACTAATGGCGATTTCCGTCGGACATTTCATATCGACGCCGCCATCATCCGTTGGAAAGGTGTGGCAAGGCAGGTCTTCGACCGCACCGCCGGACTCGACGCCCCGAATAGAGGTGCACCAGCCGTATTCCTTGAAGGAGCGGTTGATGTTGGACGCCATGGCATAGGCCGAATTGGCCCAGGTGTAACGTTCATGCGTTGCACCGTCGGTGTCTTCTTCAAAATCAAATTCGTCGACTGGATTGGTACGTGACCCATAAGGCAGGCGCGCCAGAAAACGCGGCATGGCCAGGCCAATGTAGCGGGAGTCTTCGGACTCGCGCAAGCTGCGCCAGGCAGCATATTCGGAGTTGGAGAAAATCTTGGTCAGATCACGTGGATTGGCCAGTTCCTGCCAGGAGTCCATTTGCATGACTTCGGGCGAGGCACCGGAGATGAACGGGCAATGTGCCGCAGCAGAGACACGGGCCATTTCGCCCAGTAGCTCGACATCCGGCGGGCTATGATCAAAGTGATAATCACCAACAATACAACCGATAGGTTCACCACCGAACTGACCGTATTCTTCTTCGTAAATCCGTTTGAAAACCGGGCTCTGATCCCAGCCAACGCCTTTGTAGCGCTTGAGGGTGCGACCCAATTCTTTCTTGGTGATACACATAACCCGGATTTTCAGCAGTTCGTCGGTTTCCGAATTGTTCACCAGATAATGCAGGCCACGCCAGGCACCTTCCAGTTTCTGAAATTCGGTGTTATGCATGATGAGGTTGATCTGTTCGGAAAGCTTGTTATCAATTTCCGCAATGATCGCCTGAATAGTCGAATAGGCATCGGAAGACATGGTCACCGTGTTTTCCAGCGCCTGCTCGGCCAGCGTCCGAACCGCGTTTTCAACCGCCTCGCGGGCCTGATCAGTCTTCGGCTTGAATTCTTTTTTCAGTAATGAAGCGAGACCATCGGACTGCAGTCCTTCTAACTGTACCGCTTCTTTCTGTACGCTCGTGCTCATTTAGCTCTTCCTGTTACTTACTGGTGTCGTCTGCATCGGGTGCGGATTCGTCTGCCGGCGCGGCAGAGGCATCCTTGTTTGGTGCGGCAGCCAGCGTTTTCATCAAGGCGGGATTCTTCAGCACTTTGCTGATAAGTTCTTCGGCACCAGTCTTACCGTCCATATAGGTCAGCAGATTCGCCAGTTCGGTACGTGCTTCCAGCAGCTGATTCAACGCCCCCACCCTGCGCGCCACCTGTGCCGGTGAAAAATCGTCGATGCTATCAAAGCTCATATCCACGCTCAGAACGCCTTCGCCAGTCAAGGTATTGGGCACCTGAAATGCCACGCGTGGCTTGATGGCCTTCATGCGTTCATCGAAATTATCGATATCTACCTCAAGGAATTTGCGGTCGTTGATATCGGCCTGCGGCACTTCGGATTTACCGGCAAGATCAGCCATGACGCCCATGACAAATGGCAACTGAATGGTTCTTTCGGCACCATAGATTTCAACGTCATATTCGATCTGCACACGCGGGGCACGATTCCGTGCAATGAACTTCTGGCCGCTTCTGCGTGACGACATTCGTGTAGCCATTCTTTTACTCTCCAACTCTTGGCCGGCTGAACCGGCGGATCATATTTATCTAAATCTGTTTACTCTTCGCGAGGCAGCCAGTTTTCAAACTGCTCGGCATTACCAGGGGTGAGGTTTTTCAGCATTTCATGAAAATTAAGGGGAATGGTCTGCTGAACCCGTCGAATCAGGAACGGAGCTGGATGGCTCGGTTCATGAATTTCAAAATAACTGCTGACTTTTTCCAGTGCAACCATTGCCTCGTCGCGCGTTTTGATTTGTACTTCCGTCCATGACACCGACCTTTCTACCGTTTGCTGTGCTGCGGTTGCGATATTACCCGCGGCCGGTTCAACCATACCTTGCCCGCCATTGTTGTCTGAACCCGTGTTATCGGACTGTTCCGCTTGCAAAGCTGCCGAAGCACCTAATGCATTTGTAATCAGCTCAAAACTTCGCAACAGCGTTTGCACGGACGGCGCCCACTCTGTGCCAAGATTTTCGGTGACCAGCTCTACAATACTCTGCAGGCTTGTTGCTGCACTTGCCAATCCGACCATTTCCGGTGCACCCGCAATGGTGGCCTGGTTCAGCGTTTCCACCAAGCGAGCCCGGCCACCAGGAAACAGATCGGCGCGCGACCCTTCCATAATGGATTCAGCATCGCGCAACGACAACTGGCCGTGCGCGCCGGTGAGCAGGTTGGCGCTGCGTACGCTTCGTCCCACACCTTGCATGTCTGCCAGAGAGTTCAGGGCGTTGATGCGTGGCAACGGATCTTCGTAATCATCTTCAACCAGCAGCGGATAAACGCCCGCCCAGCATTTTTGCAGGGCATTGTGCGCCAACCGGACACCGCTGGCATAACCGACGAGACCATTTTGTGACGTCCATACGCAGGTCAGCGCGTGGATCACGCGCAAATCGCAGGTTCTGTCACAAAGCGCAAGCGCTTGCTTTTCAACCTGGTTCCAATCCGGAGCCTGAGCATCAATAATCGTATCGCCAAACTGTTGTTCGGGCTTTTCTACAACTGCCTGCTGTAATGCCAGGAAAGCGGCATCGTACTCAAGATTTTCACCACCGTTGTCTTCGCTAAACGCAGAGAACAATTCATCAAATGTTTTCATGTACCCCGGCTATCCTAAACATGCATTATGAAACGTGTGTGACGTTTGCTCTTCACACAAGTTGCGCA
>JBOIGK010000134.1:0-9494 GCA_050742695.1 Advenella sp.
ACCCAAATGGGTGTTTCATTGATCAACCTGGCCCATGCGCTCAATTGGGGAGCCGATGCTGAGCGCAGCAAGCTCAATGAACTTTGCGCGCCCTGCTTTCCCACGGCACACGCATTCTGTGTTCAGGCTCTAGACCTGCCGTCAGACGCGGGAATCACGGCCTTTCTCTATAGCTGGCTGGAAAACCAGGTTATGGCTGCCATCAAAACGGTGCCACTGGGACAAACTGCCGGGCAGCGGCTGCTCTCAACACTGGTGCCGCAGTTGGATCGCGCAGTACTCGCTGCCCGAAAAGCGACCTCATGCTCACCCCCCGCAATCATGACGCTAGCGCCGCACTATTCAATTATTGCTGCTCGACATGAAAGCCAGTTCTCCAGGCTATTTCGTTCCTGATGAGTCCGATTTTCATTTTCCTGTCCGGCAAAAAATCAGGCCACGCACTGGGTCCCGGCAAAAGACCGCCGGCATTTCTGTAAATTATTCATTGAACCAAAGGCATATACCATGATGAACGCCACTAACCGAACCAAGACATTGCCTCCGCTACGAGTGGGTATCGGCGGTCCTGTCGGCTCTGGAAAAACTTCCTTGCTTGAAGTCCTATGTAAAAAAATGGCAGACAGTTATGATCTGGTTGCTATCACAAATGACATCTACACGAAAGAAGACCAGCGCCTGCTTACTGTTTCCGGTGCACTTCCGCCCGAACGTATTATGGGAGTGGAAACCGGCGGTTGCCCGCATACAGCGATCCGCGAAGATGCGTCCATTAACCTGCGCGCAATTGACCAGATGCTCGAGCGTTTTCCGCAGGCCGATATTGTGTTTATTGAATCCGGTGGCGACAATCTGGCGGCAACCTTCAGCCCGGAGCTGTCTGATCTGACTATTTATGTCATCGACGTCGCGGGTGGTGAGAAAATTCCTCGCAAAGGCGGGCCAGGCATCACCAAATCAGATCTGCTGATTATCAACAAAACCGATCTGGCTCCGTATGTCGGCGCTTCACTGGATATCATGCGCCAGGATACGGAGCGCATGCGCCAGAATCGGCCATTTGTGATGTGTAATATGAAAACGGGTGATGGCGTTGATGCAGTCATTCAATTCATTGAAAAAGCAGGCATGCTGGTCTGACCGCTTCCGCGATAAAGACATGGCGCTACGCCAACGCTATCACAGCCCCGCCAGGCGTCTTGCGGCATCTATTTTCTACTTTGCCGACAGATCGGGATGCACCTGACAAAATGGCATGACCTCCCCCTGAGGCAACAGATAAACGCTCCGCCTGCCATAGGAAAAATAAGGTGTCACGTTCTCCAGCTGCGGAAAATCCTCCATCTGTTTTGCGTCAGCCAGAATCCAGCGCCGATAATCCTGCGAAACACAAACGGAACGTAAAAAATTGGCAGGCAATACAAAGCGGCTAGCGCTATCGGGCGCACCGAAATTGTGTGCATCCCAGAGTTCTTTTTGCCAGTTGTCCTTCGTCGACAGTGTACGGTCATCCCAGTTGCTGACCACGACCAGATCAGGATTATTTCCCATATAAAATCGAAAATCGAACGGATAATAGTCAAGACTGTAATATCGATCGTTCGTGCCCACAGCCTGCGGTGCTGAGGCAATGGCCGACGCAGCGCGGCTGCTGCCTGGTAAGCGGGCCGACGACAGATAGATCAGCCCGGCGACGCCCAGGGCAAAACACACCAGCACGCGAGCCAGAAAATTGCGCTGCACTGCCCTGCTTGCAACACCAATCCGGGCTCGATCTGCATTTTCCGACTCCGAGAGCACACCATCTGCCATAAAGATACCGCGATAGAACTCGGCAAAGAGAAAGGCCAGAGGAGGCAGCACCGGCAGGATATATCCCACCAGCTTGGACTGCGGAATAGAAAAAAAGACCAGAATCAGCAATAGCCAGATCCACATCAGGCGGCGAACGCTGGCATCACGCTCCTGCATCCAGTAATTGCGTGTAAAGATGGTGGACAGCCCTGTTCGACACCAAGGGAGCATAGTCGCCAGCAGTACCGCCACATAGAACCAGACCGGCATTGTATTGTTGAAGCCGCCCTGCGAAAAACGCTCAAACTGCTGATACACCAGATAATAATGAAAAAAACCGGGGTGTCTGCTCTGCATCAATAACAGCCATGGCAGAACAACGGCCAGAAATAGCAGAATACCCGAGATGCGCAATAGCATCGGAATGGCCGAATACCGGCGTTCGGCAAGAAGCCAGGCAAGCAGTACCCCGCCGGGCAGAACGAATCCGATCAGTCCTTTAGCCAAAAACCCCAGTCCCGCAAACAGATACATCGCCAGTATCCATCGCGCTGCGGATTCGCCTTGCTGTTGCAGCAGGACAGCGGTAGCGCCACACAGGATCGTGGTACTAATCATGGCCGCCACCAGCAAGTCAAGATTGGCATAATGGGCTGCGCCGAACATCAGTGGTGTAGCCGCCAGAATGATGCTTGCCACCAGCGCACGCGATGGCAGGACAAAACGCCGCAAAAAGGCAAAAAGGCCACCGACCATCAGCATTCCCGCCAATGCAGGTGTCAGTCTTGCTGCAAACTCATTTTCACCAAAAATGGCGAGACTTGCCCCTGTCAGCCAGTAAAACAACGGCGGTTTATGAAAATATGGCATGCCGTTCAGCAGCGGTGTTCCCCACTCCCGAGCATGCAGCATTTCCAGCGCAACCCCAACGTAACGCCCTTCGTCAGGATTGAGCAGCGGCCAAAACCAGTTTCCCAGCACAAACCAGGCAGTCGTGGCCAGCAGCAGGAACGGAAATACAAAAGGACTGATCGCCAGACGCGACAACCAATCAGACATGCCAATACGAGACAAGGGATCGGATGCAATGGCAGTAGAAGAAAGCATGATTTGGAGCATGAAATTGAATTATCACCATCTTAGCGATAGAGATATCAAATATTCGTCAAATAACCGCGAGGTATGTCGTGCGCATACAATGGCCCCGATAATGGCGTTATGACCTTTCCAGACGGAGCTGCGCTGCGATCAGCTGACAAACTCCTTAGCTTGCCGGGCTACAAGCCTTACTCATTCGTATCCACGATATTTTGTGTACGCTCGAACCTGTGCCAACCAGGCAGGCACATGCGTCAGCACTCGATAATATTGACGGCCAATCCGCCGCGCGATGTTTCCTTATATTTCGATTGCATATCCGCCCCGGTCTGCATCATGGTCCGGATTACTTTGTCCAGTGACACGTAATGCGTACCGTCACCCCGCAATGCCATACGCGCGGCGTTGATGGCCTTGACTGCACCCATCGCATTGCGCTCAATACACGGAATCTGCACCATGCCCCCGACTGGATCACAAGTCATGCCCAGGTTATGTTCCATGCCGATTTCGGCGGCATTCTCTGCTTGCGGGACAGTGCCCCCCAGCACCGCTGCCAGTGCGCCAGCTGCCATGGAACAGGCAACACCCACTTCTCCCTGGCAACCAACCTCGGCCCCGGAGATGGATGCGTTTTCCTTGTAAAGAATGCCAATGGCTGCAGCTGTCAGCAGAAAATCGATCACGCCCTGTTCATTGGCCCCGGGCACAAAATTCACGTAATAATGCAGGACTGCGGGAATCACTCCTGCCGCCCCGTTGGTCGGTGCCGTCACTACCTTGCCGCTGGCCGCGTTCTCCTCATTTACTGCCAGCGCATACAGATTTACCCAGTCGAGCATGGAAAGCGGATCTTTCTGCGACTCATGAGGCCGGCTGCTCAGCTGTTCATGCAGTTGTCGGGCGCGACGCTTGACATGGAGAAAACCGGGCAGGCTGCCGGTGGCCGAACAGCCACGCGTCACACAGGCTTGCATCACGGCCCACAATTCCAGTATTTTCTGCCTGACTTGCTGCTGCGGCCGGTAATGCCTTTCGTTTTCCATCATCAACTGTGCAATCGTCAACTGGTGCCGCTGGCACAGATCGAGCAATTGCTGGCCAGAATTGAATGGATAAGGGATGTCAATATCCGGGGTCAGATTCACCCGGACCCGATCGCAATTCATCACAAAGCCGCCGCCAATCGAATAATATTCCTTCTTCATGAGTAATCGATCGGTAGTGTCGAAGGCCTGGAAGCGCATGCCATTCGAATGCTGGGGCAATGTCTCTCGCCGGTTGAACTTGATATGAACGCTCTGGTCAAAAGCAATTTCGTGGCGATTAAGCAGCCTGACCATGCCACTGCTGTGCACCTGCTCAATCAGTGCCGGCACCATGTCCGGATTCAACGTCTCGGGCTGGTAGCCATGCAGCCCGATGACAACTGCCATATCACTTTTGTGACCCTTGCCAGTCGCGCCCAGCGAGCCGAACATTTCTATATGAAGACGTTGCGCGCTTTCAAGCAGGTTGGCTTCATCCAGACGGTTTACAAAACGCAGCGCGGCAATCATGGGGCCGACTGTGTGGGAACTGGAAGGTCCGATGCCCACCTTGAAAATATCAAATACGCTCAAGGCCATTTTTTTCCTCGACAATGTTGATGGACCGCTTAATGGGTCCGGTACAGCTCATCCATTTTCTTTTCGGATTCACGATTTTTCAACTCAGCTTCGCTGGGCAGCGCCATGTCGTTGAGCAACGGCTTGGTCCAGTTTCCGGTAACATGATATTTTACAGTCAGGGCACGCTGCAATGGCGCCTGCAGCAACCATTGCGTCAGGAAAGCGCCAACGCCGACTGCAGGATTCACGATCGTTCCCGCCAATACAGAGGCGCCGCTCACATCCAGCTTGGGCACAACCACAGTCTGAAAATCCAGACTTTCGGATTTCAGATCTGTCATTCCAGAGGCCACGATGGCCGATGAGGGGCCATTCAAGCGGAAATCCTCAACAAACAGGCGCCCGGCATCCAGGCGCATGCGGCTGCGCACTGTGTCAAATGTGAGCCCCGACTGCACCGAATTGCCCAGTGTCTCGCCAAACTTGGGCAGCCGGCGAAACGACTGCAGCGACAACAGCTCCAGCGCCTTGACCGCAGACGACTGTACGCTTTCCAGGCGCCCCTGCTGGAGGCTACCGCTGAGCGAACCATTGAGCATGGCCAAATCCAGATCCTGGACGTTTTTCCAATTAATTTGCGCGTCAATTTGGCCGTTGCCATTTTTGATGACGCCACCCAACTGATAGGTTTCAAGAAACCGGCCCAGGTCGGACACCACAATTTTTCCTTGCAGTTGCAGATCCTTTGCGGTGCCCTGCTGATGAATCGATCCTTGCGCCGCCAGCGAGCCGCCCTCATTGACCAGACTGAAGTAATCCACCTTCCAGTCGTCCGAACCAGGCAACTGGTAACCTTTGAGTATCATCTGTCCCATTTGCTTGCCATAGACAGTCAGGTTTTTCACTGACAGGTCAAGGCGCGGCAAAGCCTGCGTCGCGCCGGCACGCGCCTTCGCGGCGTCCCTGTCTTTTTGCGACGGAGTGCGCGTGTCGACCAAGGCATCGGCCGGTTCAATAATGTTCAGTGTATCGAGCCTGACAGTCAGGTTGCCCGGATCCCGTTGACGCGCGCCGGGGGTCCAGGTTCCGCTTCCCTGCGCCTGATCGGAATTCAGTTGCAGGTCCCATTGCTTGCCTGCCCTGCCGGCCGTCAGCGTAGCGCCTGTCAGCGTCTGGTTCTTCACCAGGAATGCCTGGGTTTGTATGGCCACGTGTGACACATCCGGCAATATCTGTCGTCCGTTACCCGTCCCGGCGCTATCGGAAAACTCATCGACAATGTCATCCCATGCCTGTGCATCCAGCGTCGGATTCTGCGCCAGAACTGTCAAGCCTGGCTGGCCCAGTTCTGCTGCTCTATTGACGCCAATGGTGCCACGACTGAAATATGCTCCCTTGCTGCTATTAATGTCGTGCTCAAAAATCGCTTGCGTACGAGTGCCGTCAATGCGGATATCCAGGTAGCGCTTCCCGTCATCCCTGGCACCGTCGTTTGCACGCCAGACAATGGTGGCCGGCCACTGTGCCGACTTGGGCTTGGACAGACCATCGGGAAATTGCGTTGCCAGGCCCGCCAGATCAGATTGAAATTGAACCTTTACCCTGCCGCCCGACGAAAAGTGGACCAGACTAGTGTAACTGGTGCTGCCGCTGATGCGCCGCATGCCCTGCACCGGTATCAATTGCCGCAGGCCGGCAGCAGTCAGCGTGCCGTTAATGGATTGTGGCTTGCCGACGGTGCCGATAGGGCCGTCGAGCACGACTTTACCCCCCAGCATGACGCCCTTGACGGCATTGGCCTGCAACTGGGTTTCGGTAAACGGCATTTCGCCTTCAAGGTGCTCGGCCCATGGAAAATCCGGCGTGAGCCGGAAACGGCTGTCATCCAGATGAATCGAACCGGAGATTCGCGAATTGTCCGCGTCGAGCACGGGAATGTGCAGATCAATGGGAATGGTCCACTGGCCGCTGCCTTGTGCTTCGTCCAGCACATTATTGATCAGATTGCCCAGCGGACTGATTTTCGTAAAAGTCAGGAAATCCTCAGCGCGTCCCCTTGCCTTTGCCTGCAAATCAACTGTGGTGTTCTTCTCAAGACTGGATACAACGCCATGAAACGCATCCAGATCCAGCCGCTGCCCTGCAGGCATGGCATAGAATGCCTGAATCGAATCAATAATAATCTGATCATTCTGAAAGTGAATCGTGCCGCTGTCGGAATTGACAACCGGCCAGCGTTTGCCCCGAATATCCTTCTGGTGATAATTGAGCAGCAGGTTTGCGTAAGTGCCGCGCAGCAAAAAGCTGCCAGAGTCCGGCGCCAGACCAAAAGGAAAATCGTCGACAACGCCCTTGAGCTCGAACTCGGCCGCAGACAGTTCCCCATTCTTGAATGCATCCTTGAGCCACTCACGCGCATCCGGATCCATCACATTGGGCAGGTAATTGTGCAGATGCGGCAATGACACTGCCCGCAGGGATCCACTCAAATCCACGATACCGTTGTCGCTGTTGACGTCGGAACGCCAGGTCCCGGCGCCTTCCATCTGCAGATCACGGTTATGAACCGTAGCCTGGGTAAACTTGACTCGCGGCTCCTGCACAGAATTGCGACTGAAATCACCACGGACACTTGCTTCGTCAATCGACAGCGGATTTTCGAAAACTACCGGGTCCTTATAATAGAAGCCCTTGACACTGGACTCGAACTGTACCGGAGGGTAGCTGATACCTTCAGCTACGCCGGACTCATGCATAGACAAACGCCAGCGGTTGAACTCGTTGATCACACTTGTGAATGACGAGCTTAAGCGAGAGGTCAGGCTATCTGCCGCGATAATAAATTCGTGATTGCGGATGTGATCTTCAACCCGGACCTTTTCCAGTCCATAGGCCACCATCATGTTCTGGGGCACATTGCTGTCAATCTGAAGATCGACCACCGCGTGCGAGACGATGCCCGATTTTACTTTTTGCGGTATATCAAACCAGGGCCTGGCGGCCAGCACGTCCATATTGAGCACAGAGACCCGCAAATTGCCCGACCAGGCTGGCGTTTGTTTGCCCGCTACGCCATCCTGTTGCAGGCTGCTCAATAGCTGAATGGAATGGCCCACCTGCGCCGGCATACGGGCGCTGGCGCTAAGCACCCGCTTTGCGCCATTTTTTGTCAACTGCAATGTGAAATCGGAGAGCGTAAACGGACCCGCCTGCGGTCGCGTCTGGTCAGTCCAGCTGAAGCTGCCATTGAGTACGGTGATCTCGGGCAAGGCCTGCAGCAAATCGGCCAGCGGCGCCAGCGTCACATTGCCGGCATCAACGGCCTCGGGCGCCGAATGTACGTTGTCACTGTCCAGGCGCCGGCCAAGCAGCCAGACCCGGTTTTGCCGGTCACGGGTCATGTTCAGGTGAATCTGCCGGATTTCCACCGCGGCCGGCTCCAGTTGCAATTGCACGGCACGCCGCCAGTCCAGGCTGGCGACCGCCTCGCCGACAGTCAACATCGGCGTGTCGGTCTGATCGGCAATCTGCAGCGCCTGCAGTCGTAACCGCGGAACAATCCCGGTCCAGTCAATCGCCAGTTTTTCGATCGTGACATGCTGACGCGTCGCTGCGCTCAGCCGTTGCTCAACCTGCTCGCGGAATTGATCGATATTGGGAGCAAGCAGACAGCGGACAGCCAGTGCCGCCGCCATGGCCAGGACTATAAGCGCTATAAGGAGGGTGCCGGCGGATTTCAGCAGTCGGTACGGCAAATTCACTCAGTGATTCTCGTTGGACATCGGTCTGTTCATGGGCGGTCGGGGTTCGGGTATTATTATATACAGCATCCCGTCAACACATCGGCAACTCATGAATTGTATCCAATCCCTGCAAAGCGCTCTTTCCTGGTCCGGCTATCTGCGTCGCCGCCTTGATGCGCGACCCGAGATCCAGAAGCAAATACTGGCGGACTCGGCTGAACCCATCACATCTGCGCGTATCGAGCAATGGTCGCACGAGCTGGCCGCCGGCGTGGGCGCTCCGGCCACACAGGTCTGGGAAATCGAGCACTGCCGGATCATCCTGCGTAAGCTGCGCAGCCGTCTGTTCGACACACTGGTCGTGCGGGATACGGGTGGCGAGGCAACGCTGGAAGAAGTGACACACGCCATGTCCTTCCTGGCTGACTTCGCCGTTGCTCAGGCGTACCGCAGCGTGATGACCGATATGGTTCAGGTCCATGGCGCGCCCATGGATCCGGCAACAGGCAAACCCATGGAAATGATCATTCTGGGGATGGGCAAACTGGGCGGATACGAACTGAATGTCTCATCGGACATTGACCTGATCATGCTGTACCCCGAGGAAGGCGAAACCACCGGACGGCGCCCACTGAGCCATCACGAATTCTATGGCCGCCTGACTCGGCGCATGATGCCGATCCTGTCCGATCAGGATGCCAACGGCCAGGTGTTCCGCACAGATCTGCGCCTGCGTCCGGATGGCGACGCAGGTCCACTGGCCTGGAGCCTGGACGCGCTAGAAAACTACCTTATCGCCCAAGGACGTGAATGGGAACGCTACGCCTGGCTCAAGGCGCGCATCATTCAGGCACAGGCGCTCGAGGGTAGCGCGCCCGCGCCCTACGCCCAGCAACTGGAAAGCCTGCGACTTCCCTTCATTTATCGCAAATATTTCGACTTTGATACGCTGGCCTCGCTGCGCCAGTTGCGCGAGCGAATCCGCCAGGACTGGCAGCGACGCGCCCTGTCCAAAAATGGTGTCGACACGGTTCACAATATCAAGCTTGGGGAAGGCGGCATTCGCGAAATCGAGTTTGTGGTGCAGCTGTCACAACTGATCAAGGGCGGTCGCCTGCCCACCATCCAGGAACCCTGCCTGATCAAGGCGCTGCACGCCGAAGTCAGCGCCGGGCTGATCGCGCCGGAAACAGGCAGCAAGCTTGAAGAGGCATACCGCTTTTTACGCCGCGTCGAACATTTTCTGCAA
>JBOIGK010000135.1:0-3421 GCA_050742695.1 Advenella sp.
GGCCAGGAGAATCCGCTGTCTACGATTCAGACCAGCAAATTCTATGAAGTGCAGCCCTACCTGACATTGTCCAATCACGTGTATACGCCGTTTGTATTCCTGGCATCCAAGAAATGGTTTGATCAGCTGTCCCAGGATGAAAAGGATGTCATTGTGCAGGCCGCCAAAGATAGCCAGGCATTTCAGCGCAAAGCCAGCCGCCAGGGCAATGAGGACGCACTCAAGTACCTGAAAGAGCACGATGTCAAGGTGGCAGAATTTTCTACCGAAGAAAAAGAGAAAATTCGTGAAAAAGTTGCGCCGATTGTGGAAAGCCTGAAAGCCAAGATTGGCAAGGAAACAGTCGAAGGTGTACTGGAAGCGGCCAAAAAAGCTTCCGGCGCCTGAGTATTATTACAATTGAAATAGAAGGAACCCGTTATGTCTACGTCAGAAAAAACGCCTTTGCGCAGCCGCCGGTGGTTTGACAATCCGGCCAATCCAGGCATGACCGCCCTGTATATCGAACGCTACATGAATTACGGTATCACCAGGGAAGAACTGCAGTCGGGCAAGCCCATTATCGGCATTGCCCAAACGGGTTCCGATCTATCGCCGTGCAACCGCCATCATCTGGAGCTGGCGACACGCGTGCGTGATGGCATTCGTGATATGGGCGGGATTCCGCTGGAATTTCCGGTTCATCCCATACAGGAAACCGGCAAACGCCCGACCGCGGCCCTGGATCGCAACCTGGCCTATCTGGGCCTGGTTGAAATTCTGCACGGCTATCCGCTGGATGGCGTAGTGCTGACCACAGGCTGCGACAAAACTACGCCCGCATGCCTGATGGCGGCAGCAACCGTCAATATTCCCGCCATTGTGCTGTCGGGCGGCCCCATGCTCGATGGCTGGTGGAAGGGCAAGCTTGCGGGCTCCGGCACCGTTGTCTGGGACGCGCGCAAGCGCCTGTCCGCAGGCGAGATCGGCTATGATGAATTCATGAATAACGTGGCCTCGTCGGCACCCTCGGTGGGCCACTGCAATACCATGGGCACGGCGCTATCCATGAACTCCCTGGCCGAAGCCCTTGGTATGTCGTTGCCAGGCTGTGCAGCCATTCCGGGACCGCATCGGGAACGGGGCTGGATGGCCTACGAAACGGGTCGCCGCATCGTTGATATGGTTCGGGAAAATCTGCGTCCGTCCGATATCATGACCCGTGCCGCCTTTGAAAACGCGGTGGTCGCAGCTGCTGCACTGGGCGGCTCATCCAACTGCCCGATTCACATGGTAGCGATTGCCCGCCATATGGGGGTTGATCACACACTGGCAGACTGGCAGCGTCTGGGTCCGGACATTCCATTGTTGGTAGACTGTCAGCCTGCGGGGCGTTTCCTTGGGGAAGCGTTCCACCGTGCCGGCGGCGTGCCGGCTGTCATGAAAGAGCTGCTTGATGCTGGTAAAGTAGACGGCACGGCCATGACCGTGACCGGCAAGACGCTGGCCGACAACCTGGCAGCGGTACCCGTCCCGGATCGCGAAGTGATTCGCGCCTACGACACACCGCTTAAGGAGGCAGCCGGCTATGTTGTGCTTACCGGCAATCTGTTTGATAACGCGGTAATCAAGACCAGCGTGATCGATGATAAATTCAGGGCCCGTTTCCTGTCCGACCCGGCCCACCCGAACGTGATGGATCTGAAGGCGGTGGTGTTCGAAGGGCCGGAAGACTATCACGATCGTATTGAAGATCCGGCGCTGGGGATTGATGACAAATCGATACTGGTGATTCGCAATAGCGGGCCGGTAGGCTATCCCGGTGGGGCAGAAGTGGTCAATATGCAGCCACCTGCCTACCTGCTTAACAAGGGAATCGATACGCTGCCTACCATGGGCGATGGTCGCCAGAGCGGTACCTCGGCCAGCCCGTCCATTCTGAACGTCTCGCCCGAGTCGGTGGTCGGCGGTGGACTTGCCTTGCTGCGCACCGGTGATATCGTCAGGGTAGACTTGAACACCTGTCGCGTCGATGTGCTGATTCCCGATGAGCAACTGCAGGCGCGGCGCGCCGCGTGGGTGAAACCGGAGCTGCTGAACATGACGCCGTGGGAAGAAATCTACCGCGGTATGGTGGGCCAGCAGGGCGATGGCGCATGTCTGGAAGCGGCAACTGCTTATTTGGATATTATCCAGACGCGGGGCGAATCGCGCGATAATCATTAATGTTATTTATCGTCGCTATTTTGTTTGCTATATTGGCAGAGAGATGGCGACCAAATAGCAAACAAATTACCGCCCAATTGCAGCGGGCTGCAGCAATGCCACGGCGCCCAGGCCTCTTGCCAGCGCGGGCTGCAGTGCGCCGCAGCGCCGCTACAGGCAGACATGAATCATGTCTGTCACTTTTTCATTCATTATTGACGCCTTGCCTGTGTCATACAACATAGTCAACTGCAGGGCAGCGAGCATACTATGACAGTTCTGGACAAGAAAGCCATTCGTACTCTTCCTGAAGCCGCCATTGCCGATTTTCGCCAACGTTTCGGCGAGCGTTTCATTACTTCGATGGCTGTGCGAGAGCACCACGGTACCGACGAATCTCCATATCCCGTGTGTCCACCCGAAGCAGTTATCTTTCCGCGCGACACCGATGAAGTGGTCGACGCTGTCAAGATCTGCAACCAGTACAAAGTACCGGTCATTCCTTTCGGCATCGGTTCATCGCTGGAAGGACATGTGTTGCCTATCGAGGGCGGTGTTACGCTGGACTTTACCGAGATGAACAAGGTGCTGGCCATCAATGCCGAAGACTTTACCGTGACTGTGCAGCCGGGCGTGATCCGCACGCAGCTGAACGAAGAAATCCGGCACACGGGCCTGTTCTTCCCTATCGATCCCGGCGCCCACGCATCCATTGGAGGCATGACCAGCACGCGCGCCTCGGGCACCAATGCCGTGCGCTACGGCACCATGCGCGAAAATGTGGTGTCCATGAAAGTGGTGACCGCTGCCGGCAAGGTAATTCGTACCAGCAGCCGGGCCCGCAAATCTTCCTCGGGTTACGACCTGACCCGCCTGTTTGTTGGCAGCGAAGGTACACTGGGCATTATTGTGGAGGTTACCGTACGCGTATATCCGCAACCCGAGGCGGTGACGGCAGCCATCTGCAATTTCCCCACGCTGGAGTCTGCGGTGCAGTCGGTGATTGAAATCATGCAGTCAGGCGTGGCCATTGCCCGGGTCGAATTCATGGATACGCGGGCAGTCAAGGCAGTCAATGCCTACAGCAAGCTCACGCTCAAGGAAACACCACTGTTGCTGTTTGAATTTCATGGCAGCGAAACCGGCGTGCGCGAGCAGGCCGAGATCGTGCAGGAAATAGCCAAGGATAACGGCGGCATGGACTTTGAATGGGCAGAAAAGCCCGAAGATCGCAAAC
>JBOIGK010000136.1:0-3167 GCA_050742695.1 Advenella sp.
AAGGCGTTTTATACTTGGCGCAGACACGGCACACCCTTTAAATTTTTTACAGAACCATATTATGACTGAATCAGAATTTCTTGCACGCGCAGATGCCATCCTTGACAAGATCCATGAACAGGTCGACGACTGGTTTGAAACGCTGGATATAGATCTGGATGCCAGCCGCAGCGGTCAGGTACTCACTATCGTATTCAATCAGAAAACCCACGTCGTGGTCAACAGTCAGGCGCCACTCCAGGAAATGTGGTTAGCTGCGCCATCCGGTGGATTTCATTACAAGTTCGATAACGCCAACTGGGTGGACACCCGTACAGGAACGACGCTGCAGGATAACCTGAGCAGCATTTTTTCCGACATTATCGGTCGCCCGCTCACACTTACCCTCTGAGGGCTGCGCAGCAAAACCCCTATAATTGCAGGCCGGATCTCGGGCCGCGTCGCCTTTTTTCCTGGATCCCGCCTTTGCGCCTTGAGCCGCGTCGGGTCATCCCGCAGTTAAAAAAGGGGAATAAAAAAAGGACTTATGCATAGGATGTGCATGAGTCCTTTTTTATCCCTGATCAAACCGGCCGCTCGCTCTTCAGAGCTTTCCAGTGCTGCCGGAGACCGTCTTAAGGCAGCTTAAAACCGTATCGGCGGGCCGCCCATGGGGTTGAACGACTCCAGGGCCTTGCCGATGGCGTCGCCCGATTGTGAGCCTGCCGGTTTGGCAGCATTCGGGTCCCGAGCGCCGCTGCCCGACACACCGATATTGGCCAATGCCTTGCCCAGTGGGAATTCGGAGAAATAATAGTTGTCACCCACCTTGGCCAACCCTTCAGGCATCGGGCCTGGCGCGGTCACAGGCACTTTTTTGAGGGCTGTTTGCATGTAAGTGAGCCAGATGGGCATGGCCGCACCGCCGCCGGTTTCCTTGTCGCCCAGTGATTTGGGCTGATCGAAGCCGAGCCAGGAAATGCCGACCAGCTTGGGGGTGAATCCGGCAAACCAGGCATCGAATGACTGGTTGGTCGTGCCGGTCTTGCCCGCAATGTCGTTGCGTTTGAGCGTGGCCTGGGTTCTGGCGGCGGTGCCCGACTTGGCCACGCCACGCAGCAGGTCATTCATCACATAGGCCGTACGGGGATCGAGTACGCGGTTGGTTTCATCGCCAGCCACGGCTGGCTGGGCCTTCATGATGACGCGACCCGTGGCAATATCCACAACAGAATCAATGACGTAAGGATTGATACGATAACCGCCGTTGGCAAAAACCGAGTAGGCGCTGGCCATTTGCAGCGGCGTCACGCTGCCGGCGCCCAGCGCCATGGTCAGGTATGCGCTTTTGGGCGGCTGACGCGCCGGATCAAAGCCAAAGCGGGAGATGAACTCGCTGGCAAACTCCGGGCCCACCGTTTGCAGAATGCGGATGGAGACCATGTTTTTGGATTTGTACAAACCCTGGCGCATTGTCTGGCTGTAGGTGTACGAATTACCGTAGTTCTTCGGACTCCAGGGCTTGCTGCGCGTCTGGGCTGCACTCAGATGAAAGGGCTGATCCGAAATATTGGTGCCCGGTGTAATACCGCGTTCAAGGCCAGCTGCATACACGAAGGGCTTGAAGGTGGAACCGGGCTGGCGCCAGGCCTGGGTAACACGATTGAAATCGCCCCGGTTGAAGTCGAACCCGCCGATCATCGATTCGATCGCGCCGTTTTGCGGATTCAGGGAGATAAACGCGCCTTCGACCGTCGGCATATTGATAATCGTCCAGGCGTTGTCCACTTTTTGCAGATAAATGACAGAACCACGCTGGATTCGGCGGGACACCGGCCCACTCTTGACCAGGGCTCGTTTTACATAGCCTAATGACTTGCCGCTCAATTCGTAGATCTGCTCGGGCGTGCGCGCCGCGACCACTTTGTTGGCGCTGGCCGAGAGCACCACGGCCGTGACCAGGTCATCGCTGTCGCGGTGCTTATTACGAATCTCTTCAAGGGCAAGATCAAACCGTTCCGTATCGTTCTCAATCCCTTCGGGCAGGTCAACCTGGGCTGCCGGTCCCGGATAGGGCTTTCTTCGCGTATACGACATAATGCCTTCGCGCACCGCATGATAGGCCACTTCCTGGTCTTCCGAGCGGATGGTCGTGTAAACGCTCAGGCCACGCCCGTATACATTGTCTTTGTACACGTTGTACATGAGCTGCCTGGCCAGTTCTGCAACATACTGGCCATGACGGGCAAAGTTGGTTTCTGGTGTTTCCTGCGTGTTGTCACGCAATACGATTTTCTGCGCTAAGGCCTGCTGGTGCTGTTCGGGCGTAATGTATCCCAGCTTTTCCATGCGATCGAGCACGTAATGCTGACGTGCGACTGCGCGCTTGATGTTGGCGCGCGGATTAAAGCGAGAAGGCGCCTTGGGAATCCCGGCCAGCAGAGCGGCTTCGGCAACAGTTACTTCCGACAGCGGCTTGCCATAATACGTGCGGGAGGCGGCGGCAAAACCGTAAGAACGATGCCCCAGGTAGATCTGGTTCAGATACAGCTCAAGAATCTGGTCCTTGCTCAGGTTCTGCTCGATCTTATAGGTGAGCATCAGTTCATAGAATTTGCGAATAAAGGACTTTTCCGAGGATAGGTAGAAGTTTCGTGCAACCTGCATGGTAATGGTGCTGGCGCCCTGCGCCTTTGCGCCGGAAACCACGTTAGCAATCACCGCACGGCCTACGCCCGACCAGTCGACACCGCCATGGCTGTAGAAGTTATCATCTTCTGCGGCCAGCAGGGCCTGTTTCATGACATCCGGAATTTCGTTGAAGCGCAAGACGTTACGCCGTTCTTCGCCGTATTCGGCCAGCAGGACTTTGTCTGCTGTGTACACGCGCAACGGTACCCGAGGGCGATAATCGGTCATCGCCTTCAGATCCGGCAGGTTCGGCCAGGTCAGCGCGACGGCAAGGGTACCCAGCAACAAACCGCAAACCCCAAGGCCAATGCAGAAGATGACGGATTGAAAAAGGAACCGGCCTATGCGCGAGCCTGCGCTCGGGCGCTGCACAGTTTTACGAGGGGAGTTGGGTTTACGTGTACTCATCGCAGGCAATTTTAATACCTTCTAGCGGGAAAAGCTGAAATTTTCGGCTCTTTCTGTAACTGAATTGTGCTGTGTGGTGTACATGTGCT
>JBOIGK010000137.1:0-2713 GCA_050742695.1 Advenella sp.
ATATAAGACTGATGCTTGACTTCGGTGGTGGAATTTCTGTCGCAGATACTGTGCGGTTTTGCGAGCGCACCAAAGAATATGATATCGAGTTTGTGGAGGAAATCACTGATCCGGGTGACCTCGGTGCCTTGTCTCAAGTCGCTCCATCAATTGATATTCCGATTGCGGCCGGGGAACGGCACTATCTCAGACAGGGGTTCCGTGACCTTCTTGAGAAGCGCGTGATTAGTATATTACAGCCGGACATAGGCAATGCGGGCGGTTTTGCTGAGGTTCATAAAATTGCGGCTATGGCTGACGCTTACGGGTTGAAGGTTCAACCGCATGTGTGTGGAAGTTCTGTTGCAGCCAACATCGCAACCCATCTGAGCGCATGCTTGCCCAATTTTTATATTCAGGAACATTTCCCTTACTGGGCTGACATACCCGGATATATCGAAGTGGCTACCGTATCCTTTGACGCAAAGGCCAGGAATGGAAGTCTTCCAGTCTCCCAACAGATTGGGTTCGGAGTTGAACTGAATGAAGCAATAATGAAGGAACATATTTGGGCGGTTATCGGTTAAACGCCGTCAAACTGCATACTGACGGGCAAGGTGCGATCTGCTGTCGTTGAGTTGGCTGCAGGAACCAAGCTTTTAGCGTGGTTGTTGCCGCTATTTTCGTTTGCCCTTGGCACTGTTGTAGGCGAGTGTGTGCCGCAACTAAAATGTCGGGATGATATCTGATGAAAAAGCCAGGGAAACAGAACTGGGAAGTAGGGATGAACCTCATCTACTTTTCAGCCTTCCGGGCAGTGATGTTAACTGGAACGGTGAGTGCGGCTGCCGAACTTATCGGGAGAAGTCAGCCCGCCGTCAGCCGGCTTCTGAATAAGCTTGAGACCGAATTGGGTGTCACTCTATTTGAGCGAAGAAAAGGACTGATTACGCCGACATCGGTTGCGCACCTTCTTCTGGATGAAATCGATCGAGCCTATACGTCTCTCGATTCTCTGAGAAATTTTGCGGCAACCGTTGCCGAAGGTGAGACCAGTCGCGTTACTGCCGCTGTTATGCCTGCCCTTGGGATAAGTTTCATGCCCCAAGCACTAAAGAAGTTTAAAGCCAACTGGCCGCAGACACGTGTTCAGCTGAATATACGTCTTTCTGCCAAGATCGAAGAGTGGGCTGCGTCACAGCAACTAGATTTCGGTCTAGCTGAACTCCCATTCCGCAGATCCGGCTTCCAAACAGAAGTTTTCAGCGATGCCCCATATATTGCTGCGGTACCGTGTGACCATCATCTAGCCAACCGTGACAAAATTGAACCGCCGGATCTTCGGAACGTGCCGTTTGTTTCGTTCGCCTCATTCACCGCTGCTGGCCCGATCATTACACAAGCGTTCCGCGCGTCGGGTGAAAAACTCGACCCAGCTTATGAAACGACAATTTCCGCCGCCGCATACGAATTTGCCAAAATTGGACTGGGCGTCGCGCTAATAGACCCTTACACAGCCATTCACCAACTGGATGAGCGTGTAAAATTGGTGCCATTCTTGCCGAAAATACCTTTCAACGTGGCGCTACTTCGTCCCTATTCCCGTCCACAAAGTCGCGTGTCGGAAGCACTTCTGGACCTTTTGTTCAGCGAACGAGACGCAGTGTTGGCGAAGTTGCCGCATTTTTAACTGACAAGAATTGTTAAGTGTCAGGAATTTCCGCGTTCCTAAATCATTATGCATTTACCGCATAATGGAGGCCGATTTTTCTATTTTGAGCATTCCGAATTAGCTGTTGTACTCGCCGGATGCAGAGGAGGGGAACAGCTAAATGAACACGGAGACTGCGCGGGACCAAAGTTATGACGTGATCGTCATAGGTGGCGGTATTAACGGTACCAGCGCTGTCCGCGAACTCTGCGCCGCTGGCTATAAGGTTCTGCTTGTCGAAAAGGGTGATTTCGCAAATGGCGCATCGAGCAGGTCGTCCAGAATATTGCACTGTGGTCTCAGATACTTTGAGACCAAGCAGCCGGTCCGCACTTTCGCATCGTCACCTTATAAGTTGAAGAATGCGGTTTCCATGGCTCGTGCTGCAATGAACGCGCGAGAAGAACTGGTGCGCCTCCGGCCGGAACGATGCAAACCCTTTAAAATGTGCTTTCCCTTATACGAAGCGGATGAATTGCGTGGATGGCACCTGGATCTTGGATTTTCGCTCTTGAAGCGCCTCGGATCGGGCCGTCTGCCACTGGAGTACCAACGGCACAAGCGCAACTTTGACACCTCTGTGCCTCTAGCAAAGGATCTACGTGATCGAAATCAACTGCGGTCTATAGCGACTTACCGCGAATATATAATTGACTGGCCTGATAGGCTTTGCGTCGATGCAGTTATTGAAGCTGAAGAACTCGGCGCTGACATTCGTTTGTTCACTACCGCCAGCATTAGGGAAAAAAACGCTGAGGGTTTTTGGCAGGTTGATCTTAGCTCTCCAGATCGTGAAACAAGCAGTGTATTTGCACCGATTATTCTCAATCTAGCCGGAACATGGATAGACGACGTTCTAAAGCCCGTGTTCAGAGGAGAGAATGATCGCCTAATTCATGGGACGAAGGGCGCCCATATCGTTGTTCGCTTGCCTGAATATTACCATGGGCACGGGGTGGCGGCGCTCAACAGATTGGGGATGCCCATTTATTGTCTGCCGTTCAAGGATGACCTTTATCATAT
>JBOIGK010000138.1:0-10657 GCA_050742695.1 Advenella sp.
ATGAATTCGACCCGGGCAATGGCCACGCCTGACTGCATGATTTCAATCACCGACTGCACCGCAGACTCCAGCGTGGGGAAATTGCAGATAGCTGCGGTCACCGCCTCGGGTTGCGGATAGACGCGTACGGTCACCTCGACAATAATGCCCAGTGTGCCTTCGCTGCCAACAAACAGGCGGGTCAGGTCGTAACCTGATGAAGACTTGCGGGCCCGACTGCTGGTGCGAATCACCTTGCCGGTCGCGGTCACCACTTTCATGGAGACCACATTCTCGCGCATGGTGCCGTAGCGCACGGCATTGGTACCCGAGGCGCGCGTGCTGGTCATGCCCCCGATGGATGCATGGGCTCCAGGATCAATCGGAAAGAACAGACCCGTGTGCCGGATCTCGTCATTGAGCTGCGTGCGGATCACGCCCGGCTGCACAGTCACGGTGAAGTCTTCGGCATTGATGGCCAGCACCTTATTCATCTCGTTAAAGTCCAGCGTGATGCCGCCCTCGATGGGCAATACATGCCCTTCCAGCGATGAACCAATGCCGAAAGGAATGACCGGTACTTTGTACTGGTTGCAGATTTTGACAGCGTCGACCACTTCATCGGTGTCGCGCGGAAAGATGACTGCTTCGGGTGGGCACACCGGATAGGGAGATTCGTCGGTACCGTGGTGCTCACGCACGGCCATGGAGGTAATGAAACGCTCACCGAAGCGCTGGCGAAAGGCGGCAATGGCGGCTTCGGGAAGGGTACGAATGGCTTTCTTGTCCAGAACTGTCATAGTATGCTCGCTGCCCTGCTGTTGGCTATGTTGTATGACACCGGCAAGGCGTCAATAATGAATGAAAAAGTGACAGACATGATTCATGCCTGCCTGTAGCGGCGCTACCGCGCACTGCGGCCCACGTTGGCACGAGACCTGGGCGCTGTGACATTGCTGCAGCCCGTTGCAATTGGGTTGCAATTTGTGTGCCATTTGCCCGCCATTTCGCTGCCAATATAGCAGACGAAACGGCAAACAAAATAGCCCCGATAAATGACATTAATGATTATCGCGCGATTCGCCCCGTGTCTGGATAATATCCACATAGGCGGTAGCCGCTTCCAGACATGCACCATCGCCCTGCTGGCCCACCATACCACGGTAAATTTCTTCCCACGGCGTCATGTTCAACAGCTCCGGTTTGACCCATGCCGCGCGCCGAGCCTGTAGTTCCTCTTCAGGCAGCAGGACATCTACGCGACAGGTGTTCAGATCAACACGAACGATATCACCGGTGCGCAGCAAGGCAAGGCCCCCGCCGACCGCCGATTCGGGCGAGACGTTCAGAATGGATGGGCTGGCCGAGGTGCCGCTCTGGCGACCATCGCCCATGGTGGGCAGCGTATCGATTCCCTTGTGAAGCAGATAGGCTGGTGGCTGCATATTGACCACTTCTGCGCCGCCCGGATAGCCCACCGGACCACTGTTGCGAATCACCAGTATGGATTTGTCGTCAATCCCCAGCGCCGGATCTTCAATACGATCGTGATAGTCTTCCGGCCCTTCAAAAACCACCGCCTTTAGCTCCATCACATTGGGGCGCGCAGGGTCAGACAGGAAACGAGCCCTGAATTTATCATCGATCACGCTGGTCTTGATCACCGCGTTGTCAAACAGATTGCCGGTAAGTACAACGTAGCCTGCAGCTTCTCGCAACGGCGTGTCGTAGGCGCGGATCACCTCGCGATCCGGGGTTGGCACGGCTGCCAGGTTATCGGCCAGCGTCTTGCCGGTCACGGTCATTGCAGCACCATCAATTTTGCCTGCATCCAGCAGCTCTTTCATCACTGCCGGTACGCCCCCGGCACGGTGGAACGCTTCCCCAAGGAAACGCCCCGCAGGCTGACAGTCTACCAACAATGGAATGTCTGGCCCCAGACGCTGCCAGTCTGCCAATGTGTGATCGACGCCCATATGGCGGGCAATGGCCACCATATGAATCGGGCAGTTGGATGAGCCGCCCAGCGCAGCGGCTGCGACCACCGCGTTTTCAAAGGCGGCGCGGGTCATGATATCGGATGGGCGCAGATTTTCCCGAACCATATCGACGATGCGACGGCCCGTTTCATAGGCCATCCAGCCCCGTTCGCGATGCGGCCCTGGAATGGCAGCGCAACCCGGCAGAGACATGCCCAGCGCTTCAGCCAGGGAGTTCATGGACAGTGCGGTGCCCATGGTATTGCAGTGACCCACCGAGGGGGCGGACGAGGCCACATTGTTCATGAATTCGTCGTAGCCGATCTCACCGGCAGACAGGCGCTTGCGCGCGTCCCAGACAACAGTGCCGGAGCCGGCCAGCTTGCCTTTCCACCAGCCATCGAGCATGGGGCCCCCCGACAGCACAATGGCAGGAATATTGACGGTGGCTGCCGCCATCAGGCATGCGGGCGTCGTTTTGTCGCAGCCTGTGGTCAGCACCACGCCATCCAACGGATAGCCGTGCAGGATTTCAACCAGGCCCAGATAGGCCAGGTTGCGATCGAGGGCCGCGGTCGGGCGTTTGCCGGTTTCCTGTATGGGATGAACCGGAAACTCCAGCGGAATCCCGCCCATATCACGAATGCCATCACGCACCCGTGTAGCCAGTTCTATGTGATGCCGGTTACATGGAGATAGATCGGAACCCGTTTGGGCAATGCCGATAATGGGCTTGCCCGACTGCAGTTCTTCCCTGGTAATACCGTAATTCATGTAGCGTTCGATATACAGGGCGGTCATGCCTGGATTGGCCGGATTATCAAACCACCGGCGGCTGCGCAAAGGCGTTTTTTCTGACGTAGACATAACGGGTTCCTTCTATTTCAATTGTAATAATACTCAGGCGCCGGAAGCCTTTTTGGCCGCTTCCAGTACACCTTCGACTGTATCCTTGCCAATCTTGGCTTTCAGGCCTTCCACAATCGGCGCAACTTTTTCACGGATTTTCTCTTTTTCCTCGGTAGAAAATTCGGCCACTTTAACGTTGTGCTCTTTCAGGTACTTGAGTGCGTCCTCATTGCCCTGACGGCTGGCTTTGCGCTGGAATTGCTGGCTGTCTTTGGCCGCTTGCACAATGACGTCCTTTTCATCCTGAGACAACTGGTCAAACCATTTCTTGGATGCCAGGAATACAAACGGCGTATACACGTGGTTGGACAGCGTCAGGTAGGGCTGAACCTCGTAGAATTTGCTGGTCTGGATCGTGGACAGGGGATTCTCCTGGCCATCTACCGTTTTGGTTTCCAGCGCCGTGAACAATTCGGTAAACGGCATGGGAATGGCATTGGCGCCCAGGCCTTTGAACACGCTCAGGGCAACCTGGTTCTGCATCACGCGCAGCTTGATGCCACCGATATCATCCAGTTTGGAGATCTCATGACGAGAGTTAGTGATATTGCGAAAGCCGTTTTCCCAGTAGTTCAGTCCGATCAGACCCTTGGCAGGCAGCTTGTCCAGCAGTTTCTTACCTTCAGGGCCGTCCAGTACTGCGTCTGCTACTTTTTCATTGTCGAACAAAAACGGCAGGTCAAATACGCCGAACTCCGGAATCAGACTGGCGATGGGTGCGGTGGACACAAATGTGATTTCTCCGGATCCACTGATCAAAGAATTGATCAGTTGTTCATCAGGGCCCAGGGCGCCGTTGCCGAAGGTCTTCACTTTCATTTTGCCATCGCTCAGTTTGCTGACCACTTCGGCAAAGTGCGCTGACGCCTTGCCGGTCGGGCTGTCATCGGCCAGGCCATAGCCAAAACGGATAATGCGTGGCTTGATGTCCTTGGCCCATACGGCCGCCGAACCCATGCCCAGCAGCGCTGCTGCTGTCAAGCCCACAACGGTTTTTTTCAATGTCTTCATTTTCATCTCCAGGATATAGGTATAGTTGCAGATCTAATAGAACCAGTTCATCGGTACCGTGACAATCTGCGGGAAAAGCACAAGCAGCAGAATCAGCAGGGTGTAGGCAGCCACATACGGCCATACCCCCTTGATGATATCTTCCATGCGAATGCGAGCGACACCGCAGACCACATTCAGCACGGTTCCTACGGGCGGCGTCAACAGGCCGGCGCAACCGACCATGATGAAAATCACCCCGAAATAAGTGGGGTCAATCCCGGCTTCTTTGACCACTGGCATCAGCACCGGCGCCAGAATCAGAATCGTCGGCGTCAGATCCATGGCAGTGCCAACCAGCGTGAGCAGAATCACCAGCACGATCATCAAAAGCGTTGGCGAGTCAACTAGCGGGCCCAGCAGTGCAATGAGCTCCTTGGGCAGATCGGCCAGCGTGATCATATAGGATGTGACCAGCGCGGCAGCCACCAGGAACATCACCACACTGGTGGTTGTGGCGGCACTGACCAACAGTTTCATCAAGTCACTTGGTTTGATTTCCCGATACACAACCATGCCTACGAACAGCGCATAGACCGCCGCCACTGCTGCCGCCTCGGTCGGTGTGAAAATGCCAAAGCGCAGGCCGCCGATAATGATAACGGGCAGCACCAGCGCCCATCCTGCTTCACGCAGTGCCTTCCTTCTGACAGACCAGGGTTCTTTGGGAAACGGCTTGAAGCTGGTGGAGCGGCGCGCTACAAACGTCCATACCAGAACCAGGGTCAGGCCCATCAGCAGCCCGGGCACAATGCCGGCCATGAACAGTTTGGTAACTGAAATATTGGTAGCCACGCCGAAAATAATGAACGAAATGGACGGTGGAATGATGGGGGCGATAATTCCGCCAGCAGCGATCAGGCCGCAGGACTGTTTCAGGTCATAGCCACGATTGCGCAGCATGGGCACCAGCATGGCGGCCAGCGCTGCCGAATCGGCAACCGCCGAACCGGAAAGCGCCGCCAGCAACACACTTGCCATAATCGCGACATAGCCCAGCCCGCCATGCACATGTCCCACCATAGAGCTGGCGAGGGCCACCATGCGACGGGACATACCGCCGGCATTCATGGCTTCGCCGGCCAGCATGAACAGAGGGACAGCCATCAAGGAAAAATTATCGGCGCCGGCCAGCATGTTCTGCGCCAGAATCTGCACATCGAAGAAGTCCAGATAGAACATCAGGCCGATGGCCGAGAGCAACAGCGCAAAGGCGATTGGCATGCCAAATGCCATAAAGCCAAGCAGCACGGAAAGAAATATGGTTACGGTCATTCTGGTTTCCTGTTACTCGTGTTATTCCATGTCATCGACAGTGTCGACCGCGGTTCTGAAACGATGCTGATAGCTGCGCTGTGCCGGCGTCATGATCGAAATGGCAATGTCGCCGATGGCCAGGACAAACATTGCGACCGCGCTGAACCACACCATGCCGCTGAACAGGGCCTGCGACCAGCCGGTAACCGGCAGAGCCGTATTCACGCCAATCACCATCTGGTCCCAGCCACCTTGCATCAGCAACCAGAGAACCCACATGATGATGAGCTGACGCAGGATATGAATGATTTTTTGCAGCATGACCGGCAAACGGTCCAGCAGCATGTTCACGCCAAGATGTTGCTTGGTGCGAAACGCGATGACAGTGCCCAGGAAAATCAGCCACACGAAGGACATCCGAGCGACCTCCTCGGAAATGGTGATACCCGAGTTAAAGCCGTACCTGAGCACGACGTTGCCGAACACCAACAGTAGCATCACCAGCACGCAAAGCCCCAGTACATAGGTCAGTGTTTTTTCCACCGTTCGCGTAATCGCTGCCACCGATTGGAAAACAGGACTTTCCAGTATCGTCATAAATATCTCCTTTTACTAAGATGCCATGCGGCTTCTGGCTGCATGTATCATTTTTTCTGCTTTGCATCCCATGTATGGAACACAATCGCACGGGTTTGTGACGCTATGGTGTCGTCAATAGGTTGCCCGCCCGCCTGACAAATCGAATACTGCGCCTGTGCTGAATGCACATTCTTCCGAAGCCAGCCAGCAGATCATGGAGGCAGCCTCGTCCACGGCAAGAAACCGCTTCATGGGAATCCGGGACAACATATAGTCAATATGTTCCTGCGACATCGAATCGAAAATTTCAGTCTTTGCCGCCGCGGGAGTAATGGCGTTGACCAGAATATTGCGTTCTGCCAATTCCTTGCCCAGCGATTTGGTCAGTCCGATCAGACCTGCCTTGGAGGCACTGTAATGTGATGCATTCGGATTGCCCTCTTTACCGGCAATCGAAGCGATATTGACAATGCGACCATAGCCGTTTTTCAGCATGGCAGGCACCAGTACGCGGCAGGTATAGTAAGGGGCCATCAGATTGGTCTGCACCACCTGTTGCCATACGGCCGGATCCAGTTCCCAGGTCACGCCGTTGCCGCCGGTAATGCCAGCGTTGTTCACCAGAATATCGACCTTGCCATGTTGCTGCAAGGTATCGGCCGCTGCGTTTTCCACCGCGGCCAGATCGGTCAGGTCCAGTGCATGCGCCGTCACCTTGCCCAATGCCTCCAGTTGCTGGCGCGATTGCGCCAGCCGATCGGCATCCAGGTCCCACAGCGCTACCGACGCGCCCGATTCCAGCATGCGTTTTGCGGCAGCCAGGCCAATACCGCGTGCACCGCCCGTAATCACGGCTACCCGGTTCTGTAAACTGTTCTGACTCATTATCTATCCTTGTCGTAAATTAAAGTGTGGCCGGCATGCCGATGCCATAGGTTTGCGCAGATTCCTGCAGCAGTGGCGTAATGGACGGGTGCAAGAGAACGCCGTTTTTCTTCTGCTGCTCATACAATGCCAGGCCACGATCGCCCGGCATGCGCACATTGTCGAAGCCTGCGCGAGGCGGGTTGTTGCGGCAAGCGTCGGCAATCCAGTCCATCTGACGCAGGAACGCGTCGTTGCCACCGAAAGCGGCAGGATCATACAGGCTGACGAAAACGGTCGCACCCCAGCCCTGGACGTTGTCGGCCCGGCCATGGCCGGCCAGGCCGCCGGTCAGCGCTTCAATCAGCAGCGCCAGCCCAAAGCCCTTGTGTCCCACTGACAGGCCGCCTAGCGGCAAGATGGTGCCTGGCGGCTCTTGCGACAGCACAGCGGGATCGCGCGTGGGCTTACCGGTGCTGTCGATCAGCCATTCTTCCTCGAATTGTTTGCCTTCTTTGGCCAGCCGACCGCTCATGCCATTCGTGGTAATCGAGGCAGAAATATCAACCAGAAAGGGCGAAGCCGACGGTATGCCGATGGCAATCGGATTGGGTGTGAAGACAGCGCGGGTGCCACCAAACGGCGCAACACTCTGGCCCGAAGGATCGGAGCAGCTAAGCACAATCAGCATATTTTCGCGAACCGCCCGCAGCAGATAACTGGCCAGGCACGCAATGTGATGGCTTTGGCGGATCACCGCCGTGGCGGTGCCGTATTGCCGCGCACGAGGCAGCAGCATGTCAATGGCCTGATTCACCAGCCACGGTCCCGGCAGGCGTCGCCCGTCCAGCAGCAACGATGCCCCTTTGTCAGAGACAATATCGGCGCTGCCTTGCGTGGTCATCTTGCCCTGTTCGATCTGCTGCAGGTAAGGGTTGAGCAGCGCCAGGCCGTGGGTGGTATGGCCCAGCAGATCCCCGTCAAGCAGCACATCCGATACATTGCGCGCAATGTCGTCCGCGGTGCCTGCGGCAACCAGCAGCGCACGCGCAAACTCGCGCAATGCCTCGGCGTCATATCGCTCGCCGGTCGGTTGCACAGCGAGGTTGGCAGTCTGGTTCATGTCGTGATTCCTGGTTTGGTGACCGGATCTCCATTGCCGCCGGCTGGTGGCTTGGGTTTACCGAACAACAGTTTGATAATGGGAATAGTCCAGATCAGGATGGCCACCACGCCCAGAATGGCGGCAATGGGCCGGCTGAAGAACATGGAGAAGTCGCCGTCAGCTTTGATCATGGATGAAATAAAGTTTTCTTCAAGCATGCCGCCCAGCACCACGCCCAGCACCGCCGGCGCGATGGGAAATTCATTTTCTTCCATGACATAGGCCAGCAGACCCATAAGCATCATGATGATCACATCGAACGGGCTATTGTTGATTGCGAACGTGCCCACGATACTGAACAGTAATATGATAGGCATCAACAGGGACCGCGGCACCTGCAACACGTTTCTGGCAATCTTGACCAGCGCATAACCCAGCGGCAGCATCAGGATATTGGCAATAATGAACACCAGGAAAATGGAGTACATTTCGACTGCATTATTGGTAAAAATCATGGGCCCCGGTGTGAGGTTTTTCATGTACAGCACACCCACCACGATCGCAGTGATGGAGTCTCCCGGAATTCCGAAAACCAGTGCAGGAATCCAGGCGCCGGCCAGCGCCGAATTATTCGATGCACCGGCCTCGACAATGCCTTCCACATGCCCTGTGCCGAATTTTTCCGGTTCTTTGGAAAACTTCTTGCTCATCCCATAGGACATCCAGGCCGCAATGTCGGCGCCTGCGCCTGGCAATGCGCCCACAATCGTACCCAGCACGCTCCCGCGCAGAATGGATATCGGATATTTTTTGGTCAGCGTCCACATACCGGTAAAAATATTGCCGATCTGCGCTTTGACTTCGCCCAGCTTGTCCTCGGAGTTGACGGCATAACGCAGCACTTCGGCGATGGCGAACATGCCCACCATCATCGGCAGCAGCGTTACACCATTCATTAGATCTTCATTACCGAAAGTAAACCGCGGATACGCCGCCGGGTTGTTCATGCCCACGCAGGCGAGCAACAGGCCAATTAGCAGAGAGACGAAACCCTTGAGCTGGCTGGCCGGCGTAATCACAATGGAGCAGGACAAACCCAACACAACAAGCCAGAAAAATTCATACGAAGAAAAATTCAAGGCAAAGTTGGCTAGCATGGGAGCGCAGGTAATCAGCACGATTGTGCCAAACAGGCCCCCCACAAAAGAGAACACGATGCTGGCGCCCAGTGCCTGATCCGCCAGGCCCTTGCGAGTCATGTTGTAGGCTTCGTCCGTGTAGGCCGCCGAAGATGGCGTACCGGGAATCCGCAGCAGACATCCGGGCACATCGCCCGAAGTAATGGCCATGGCGGTAGAGGTGACCATCATGGCAATGGCAGGGACGGCATCCATAAAAAACGTCACCGGCACCAGCAGGGCAACGGCCATGGTGGCGCTCAGGCCCGGGATGGCGCCCACAAAAAGACCGAAAATTGCCGCCACCAGGATAACGCCTAGCACAAACGGATCAGTCACCTGACCCAGTGCAGCAGTAAAATTACTCATGAACATAGGGTCACCACGCGAAGGGCTCAAGCAATCCCCAGGGTAGCGGGACTTGCAGGATGTTGTAGAAGGAGAAGTGGATGACCAGCACGCTTATCACAGTCAGAATCAGGCCGCGCACGGGTTTGACGCCAAACACCAGGAATGTGATCATCAGAATAATGCCGGATGAAATAAAGAACCCCAGGAAGTCTGCAGTCAGAAAATAGAAAATGAGGACGGCCGGGATCATGCAAAACCGCAGGAGCGCAACCGTATTCAGGCCGGGCCAGGCCAGCCACTGCTGATTGTCCCTGCGCCGTCTGCTCTGCACGATTAGACAGACGCCGCAAATAAGCAGGCCGATCGCAATTAGCCGGGGGAACAGCCCCGAACCAAACTCCTGGCCAGGTGTAGGGGGAAACGACAGCGCCATTACGAAAACGATAATGGCAAAAATGCCGATGATAATGCCGGAAAGGGTATCACTGATCTTCATGGGAATTTTCCACAGGGTCGGCAGTGCGGTCCGGTGCGCACAAGGTGCACTGGGCCGACCACCCGGTTCATATCAGTTTATTTGGCCATCCCGATGGCCTTGAGCACCTCGCCGAAATCAGCGGTGGACTTGGCCATGTAATCGCCATATTCCTTGCCGCTGGCATAGGCAACACCAAAACCGCGCTTGGCCATGAAGTCACGAAATTCCTTGCTATCATTGACTTTCTTGAGCGCGGCTTCCAGCTTGGCAGTCACATCATCAGGTAACCCTTTGGGACCGGCAATACCACGCCATACACCCACGGTCCAGTCATTGCCGGTGGTTTCCTTCAACGTTGGCACATCCGGGTACATGGGTGAACGCTCTTTGGCCATGATGGCCAGCGGTTTGGCTTTTCCAGCGTCGATCATCGCGCGGGCTTCGGGCAAGGATGTCGGAACAATGTCAATCCCACCGGCAACAAGTTCCAGCATGGCAGGCGCCGAACCATTGGAAGGAACAAAAGGAACCGAGTTGGCTGGCAGACCGGCTTTATTTACCAGACCGGCAATGGCGATATGCCAGATGCCACCCTGTCCGGTACCGGATGCTTTCAGTTTGCCGGGATTGGCCTTGATGGCCTCCATCAGCCCTTTCATGTCTTTATATTCGGATGTGGCGCTCACAGTCACGCCGGCAGGGTCCTCGTTCATCAGGGCCAGTGGCGTGTAGTCGGCCGTTGTAATGGTGGTCAGGCCCAAATGCTTCATGGTGGCAATTTCCACCGTGAGCATGCCCAGCGTGTAACCATCAGGCTTGCCTTTGGAGATGGCCATATGCCCCACCACGCCATTGCCGCCAGTGCGGTTGACCACATTGACCGGGTTGTCCAGTTCTTTTTCGAGCAAGGTCGCGATCATGCGGGCCG
>JBOIGK010000139.1:0-5499 GCA_050742695.1 Advenella sp.
TCGCGACCGATAATATCAACAATTGCACTCATGGTAATGACTTTCCTGCCTGATAAACAGTGATTTTGATGGGGTTTTATTGCGTAGATTGTACCTTACTCAGCCAATCTTGTAATTTTGCATCCGCCGGCAAATGAACTTGTATCTCTTTTTTTACATTTTAGTCTGGGCAATGGCCGGCAGATAAAGCCGCAAATTGCGTAACCAGACGTGCCACAGTGCGCCCGGCGCCAGCCACCGCTGCGTGGCGCTACCTGTTACCTGCCACCTCGCCCCTGCGACTGTTTACTATGCCAGTATACTTTTTCCCGGCTAGCCGTTGTCCTTGCCCCGCAGCCGTCGCCGGCGCCGGCGAACAGCTGGCTCGGCCACGGTATTGCCCACGCTGGCAAAGCGGATCAGAGGCAGCCTGTAGAGCCACAACAGGGCAATCACATTCACCGCAAATACCACAATCAGCCCTGACTCGATCGCACCTACCATATGGTCGCGTGCCACCTGCAACCACGGCAGCGCATTCTGCCCCAGGCTGGCCATTTCAGTTACCAGCCCCGCCTGACTGTCTGTTCTGACCAGCAGTTGCGGATCAGACAGGGCCAGAACCAGCTGCGGGGAGTCAATTTTTTTTGCATCAGCCTGAATGCCGGCGACATAGTAGTAATTGACCATGGTACCGATAATGGCCGTTCCCAGCATGCCGCCAATCATGCGAATGGACTGCACCAGCGCCGTCACGATGCCCAGATTATTGCGGCCGGACAGCTCCTGGCTGAAAATGGTCAGGTTGGGCATAATAAAACCCAGCCCGACGCCGCCGAGCGTCATGTACAGCAAAAAGACCAGCTGCGACATACCACGATCATAAAAGACCACGCCGGCCACGGCAATCGCCGTCAACACAAAACCGATATACAGAATCCAGTTGGGTCGGGCCAGGCGAATAACGATACGGCCGCTCAGGATACTTCCCACGGTAATGCATACCACCAACGGCGTAACCAGCATGCCGGCGTCGTTGGGAGAATAGCCGAAGCCGCCCTGCAGCAGCAGCGGGATATAGAACAGCATGCCAAACATCACAAACCCGGTCAAGAGCGACAAAGTGAACATGGTGCCCAGGCTGCGATCCCGGAAGACTTCCAGCGGCAGTAGCGGAAAAGCACAACGTCGCTCCCAGCGTATCAGGACAATAAACGCCAGAACGGACACCACGGAAAACAAGCCGACCTGCCAGGAAACCCCATGCGTAGCAAACAGTTCCACCGCCAGTTGCAGACAGCCCAGGAACAGCGCAATCAGCACCGCCCCCTGCCAGTCCAGACGGATTGTCTGTTCGCGCTTGTAGCGAATCAGCGGCAAATATTGCCAGATAAAGAACAGGCTAACCAGGCCTACCGGCAGATTGACATAGAACACCGAACGCCAGCCGTAATATTCGGTCAGAAACCCGCCCAGCGAAGGGCCGACGGCCGAGGCAATGCCAAAAGAAGAACTGAGCAGAATCTGCCAGCGCAGGCGCACCTTGGCATCCGGGAACAGGTCCGGCACACAGGCAAAGGCGGTGCCGACCAGCATTCCGCCGCCGATGCCCTGCAAGGCCCTGGCCAGCACCAGTTGCGTCATGCTGCCGGCCATGCCGCAAAGCATCGAGGCAATGGTGAAAATAATAACGGACGCAACCACAAATGGCTTGCGTCCGTAATAGTCACTCAGGCGACCACAGATAGGTACGGTAATGACCGAGGCCAGCAGATAGGAAGTGCCGACCCACGCGTATAGTTCAAAACCATTGAGCTCTGCCACGATGGTAGGCAAGGCGGTGCCGACAATGGTTTGATCCAGCCCGACCAGCATACCGACAAAACAGATGCCCAGCACAGCCATCAAAGACTGCCGAAATGGCAGCAATCGCCCCGATGCCGATTTTTCCTCATTCACTTCGATTGTTCTGGTAACCATACTTCCCGTTCAAAGTAAACACCGGCATCAACTATCACCGGGCTATGTATGCCGACTGCCTGACAAAGCCTGCCGACCTAACCGTGCCCATGTCAGCGGCGAACGACGCAATCAGGCGGTGAACTGGTCTTCGATAAAGCCCTGGCCCTTGACAATACGATCAATGTCAGTGAGCGAGCGCAGCAAGGCTTCCATATGCGCCAGGGGTACGGCATTGGGGCCGTCGGACAACGCCACGGCAGGATCCGGATGCGTTTCCATGAACAGACCGGACACGCCAACCGCAACGGCCGCCCGCGCCAGCACGGGCACAAATTCACGCTGGCCGCCAGAGGACGTGCCCTGACCGCCAGGCAACTGCACAGAATGCGTCGCATCAAAAACGACCGGACATTCGGTCGCGCGCATGATGGCCAGCGAACGCATATCCGAGACCAGATTGTTATAGCCGAAAGAGGCTCCGCGTTCGCAGACCATGATATTGGCGCCATCGCCACCGGCCGCAATAGCGGCGGCTTTGGCCTTGGCCACGACCTGCAGCATATCGGCCGGCGCCAGAAACTGCCCTTTCTTGATATTGACCGGTTTGCCAGTGGCCGCACAGGCCGAAATGAAATCGGTCTGGCGGCACAGAAAAGCCGGTGTCTGTAACACGTCAACGACAGCTGCGACGCGCTCTACCTGGGTAATGTCGTGAACATCGGTCAGGACAGGCACATTGAGCTGTTCCCGGATATCGGCCAGAATCTGCAGGCCTTCGTCCATTCCCGGTCCGCGATAAGAGGCACCCGAGCTGCGGTTGGCCTTGTCAAAAGAACTTTTATAGATAAACGGAATGCCAAGGCGCCCGGTAATATCCTGCAACGAGCGCGCGGTATCGAACGCCATCTGGCGCGATTCGATCACGCAAGGGCCGGCAATCAGAAAAAAGGGTTTGGTCAGACCAACGTCGAAGCCGCAAAGATTCATGGTGATATCCTTATCCCTGGTTTTGCCGCTGTTTCTGGTTATCCAGTGCTGCCCGGATAAAGCTGGAGAACAACGGATGGCCGTTACGCGGCGTAGAGGTAAATTCGGGATGGAACTGGACGCCCATGAACCATGGGTGGGTCGGGATTTCCATCATTTCAGGCAGGTTCTCGGTTGGAGTGCGGGCGCTGATGACCATGCCGGCTTCTTCAAGGCGCGGTACATAGACATTGTTGACCTCATACCGGTGGCGATGGCGCTCGTTGACTTCCGGACCATATATATCATAGGCGCGCGTGCCTTCCTTGACCGGACAACGCTGGGCGCCCTTGCGCATTGTGCCACCCAGATCGGAAGATGCCGTACGTTTTTCCACTTTACCTTCGCGATCCATCCACTCGGTAATGAGTGCTACGACAGGATGCGGGGCTGCCGGATCAAATTCGGTACTGTTGGCGCCGCCAAGCTGAGCCACATGCCGGGCAAATTCTATGACGGCCAGTTGCATGCCCAGGCAGATTCCCAGATAAGGCACCTTGTTTTCGCGCGCATACTGAATCGCACGAATCTTGCCTTCGGTTCCGCGCTTGCCGAAACCGCCCGGCACCAAAATAGCATCCAGCGAAGCCAGCTTTTCGACCGCGCCGCCTTCCAGATCCTCGGAATCAATATAGTCGATAATGACTTTGGAACGGGTATGAATACCGGCATGCTGCAGGGCTTCGATCAGCGATTTGTATGACTCGGTCAGATCGACATACTTGCCGACCATACCAATGTGCACTTCATGTTGCGGATGCTCCAGCGCATCGATCAGACCGTCCCACATGGACAGATCGGCCGGGGGTGGAGAGATGGCCAGCGCATCGCAAACCAGTTCATCCAGTTTCTGGTTGTGCAACATGGACGGGATTTTGTAGATGGAATCGGCATCCCATACGGAAATGACGGCATCCAGCGGTACATTGGAAAACAGAGAAATCTTGGCCCGCTCGTCTTCTGGCACTTCGCGATCGGCACGGCACAACAACGCGTTCGGGTAGATACCGATTTCGCGCAACTTCTGCACCGAGTGCTGCGTAGGCTTGGTTTTGAGCTCGCCCGCAGAGGCGATAAACGGCACCAGCGTCAAATGCACGAAAGCCGCGCCATTGCGACCCAGGCGCAGGCTCATTTGCCGTACGGCCTCAAGAAATGGCAGGGATTCAATATCCCCGACCGTGCCGCCAATCTCCACAATTGCCACGTCGGTCTGGCCATCCCAGGCCTGCCTTGCACCGCGGATGATGAAATCTTGAATTTCATTTGTAATATGGGGAATAACCTGCACGGTCTTGCCCAGATAGTCGCCCCGGCGCTCTTTGCGCAGCACGGATTCGTATATCTGGCCAGTGGTGAAGTTATTGGATTTATGCATGCGAGCCGAAATGAATCGCTCGTAATGGCCCAGGTCAAGATCGGTTTCGGCGCCATCTTCGGTGACGAATACTTCACCGTGCTGCAAGGGGCTCATCGTACCCGGATCCACGTTGATATACGGGTCCAGCTTGAGCATGGTCACTTTCAGGCCACGCGATTCAAGGATAGCCGCTAACGACGCGGCGGCGATTCCCTTGCCTAACGAAGAGACCACGCCGCCGGTAACGAATACATACTTTGTCATTGGAGTAAGGGCCCCGCGAAAAGGGCCGTAGCAGGAAATTTGAATTATAGCTTGAGCATGCCGCTTTTGTATGGCGCCGAAGGTCTTCGGTTCAAAACAGGTCGTATAATGACAGATGTAAATATCAAGAAAAGATCATGGACCGAAAACGAAAAACCCTGCTTATGCTGCTTTGCTACGTCATTGCCTTTTTTACGACCATTGGCCTGCTGTCACTGTGGGCAACAACCCTTTACAAGTAGTGCCGGCGCGCAATCTCTTTATGCGGAATCGCGCTAATACGAATTTGCCCCTTGCGGCTTTCCCATACGGATTCCCTTATACCGCCGCCAGTCGATCCCGGCAAGCATCCCCGACCTCTGGCGCCTGTGCCAGAACGGCATCTAGCGCAGTCAGCAGCGGGCCGCAAGCGGCATTCAGTTTCAGCGCAAGCACTGCATCGGCACGTGTTCTGCCCAGCGTGACGGCCGCCACGGGCTTGCCCTGTCTGACGGCATCGCGCACAAAACGATAGCCCGAATACACCATCAGCGAGGAGCCGACCACCAGGACGGCGCTGGCCTGCTCCAGGGCCTGATAGACCGCATCGACGCGGGAGCGCGGAACTGCTTCGCCAAAAAACACCACGTCCGGCTTCAGGATGCCGCCACAGCGGCCACAAGCAGGAATGCGGAAGGAAGAAAAATCTGTCTCGAGATCCACATCGCCGTCCGGCGCCATGACAGCCGTCATATCCGCCCAGGCGGGGTTCTCATGGAGCAGTTGCTGCTGATAATCTGCGCGGTCATACCTGCTGTTGCAATGCATACAGACCACGTTTGCCAAGGACCCATGTAACTCCAGCAGCCGGGACTGGCCGGCCTGCCGATGCAGGCCGTCAACATTTTGCGTCACCAGCAGACCTGTAT
>JBOIGK010000140.1:0-2672 GCA_050742695.1 Advenella sp.
GGGTCATCGGAATTATTGTTATTCTGGCTTCCTCGACCCCAGCCCGGATCATTAAGATTAAAAAGATTAAAGAATCGCAACTTCGTTTCCTATTGAAGGCCTGAATTCAGCGATTGCCCCGCGCAACCCATCCAGACCAGTTCGTTGTAGTGCACTCACAAATATACGGGCTGGTTCGCCCTTTTCGTTTCTTTCCACTTGCGGTTCGTAGCCCGCTTGATCTATTTTATTGTAAATAAGTATACAAGGGATCTCATTGGCCCCAATTTCTTCTAAAACTTTATCAACTTCGGCAATCTGCTCGTCTCTTTGCGGGCTGGCCGCATCCACCACGTGCAATAAAAGGTCTGCATGCACCGTCTCTTCAAGCGTCGCCTTGAAGGCGGCTATCAGTGTCGTAGGCAGATCCCGGATAAAGCCCACTGTATCGGAGATGACTACATTGCCGGCGCCTTCGATCCATATTTTTCTGGTCGTGGTATCCAGCGTGGCAAAAAGCTGATCGGCGGCATAGGCATCTGCCCTGGTGAGGGCATTAAACAGCGTACTTTTACCCGCGTTGGTATAGCCGACCAGCGACACCGACAGTGTGTTGCTGCGAACCCGCGAGCGGCGCTGCGTCTTGCGCTGACGTTCTACCCGAGCCAGACGTTCGCGCAACACCTTAACCTTGGAGCCAATCATGCGGCGATCCATTTCCAGCTGGGATTCACCAGGCCCGCGCATGCCGATACCACCTCGTTGTCGCTCAAGGTGGGTCCACATTCGTGTAAGACGCGTAACCAAATGCTGCAATTGGGCAAGCTCTACTTGCAGCTTGCCTTCGTGACTCTTGGCGCGCAAGGCAAAGATGTCCAGGATAAGCGCAACCCGATCTACCACACGCCGCTCAAAAGCGCGCTCCAGATTGCGCTGTTGCGCCGGGCTTAGCGGCTGATCGAACAGAATCAGCTCCACGTCTTCAGCCTCAGCCATGGCCACCGCATCCTCGAGCTTGCCTTTACCTATGTAGTAGGCAGCATCGGGTTTGTCTCTTTTTACGGTAAGGGTGCCCGCAATAACTGCGCCCGCCCCTTCGGCCAGCATTTGAAATTCTTCGGCATGTGCCGGATGATCCAGATCGCCTGAATCTACACTAATAATTAATACGCGCATAGCGTCCTGAAAAACAAAAGGCCCGCACAAGAAAGCTTGGCGGGCTTTTGCGAAAACCTGAGGTTGTTATTCCTGTTCAGCTGGTGCGTCAATTTGGAAGCTGACGGCCCTTGCGGGAACAACTGTAGAAATAGCATGTTTGTAGACCATTTGCGTTACCGTATTGCGCAACAATACGACATACTGGTCAAAGGATTCGATTTGCCCTTGCAATTTGATTCCATTTACAAGATAAATGGAAACGGGAACATGTTCTTTACGTAACGCGTTCAGGAAAGGATCTTGTAGTGATTGCCCTTTAGTGCTCATTGGCTAGGCTCCATATGTTATTTGGGTTTACAACTGAAAACGACTTTACTGATTTACCTGATTACTGATCAGCCACAAACGACAATACAGGATCAATCAGAAAAAAAGCAGTAATTTGCTATATTAGATTAAGAAACTATTTCAGACAATGACTTAATGAGTGTTTCGCACTGTTTTTTTGTGCCAATCGTAACACGTAGAAATGAAGCGATACGTGGATGGCGAAAGTGACGCACCAAAATGGCGTGTGACCGCAATGCAGCCAGCAACTGTGCCGCATCATGTCGCGGATGCGATATAAAAACAAAATTCGCCTTGGACGGCAACACCACGAAACCCAGCCGGGTCAATTCCTCGGTCAGTTCACCACGTGTGGCGATAACCTCCCGTGTCGTCTGCTCGAAGTATGCCTGATCTTCAAACGCTGCAATGGCACCCGCTTCAGCAAGGCGATCGACCGGATACGAATTAAAACTGTTCTTGACGCGAACCAATCCTTCCAGTAGTTCAGGCTGGCCCAGCGCAAAGCCGACCCGCAAGCCAGCCAGCGAGCGAGCCTTTGAGAGCGTTTGCAACACTACCAGATTCTTGTATTTTTTGATCAGCGGCACACATGACTCTGCACCAAAATCGACATAGGCCTCATCAATGGCAATAACCCACTGCGGACGTTGGATAAGCAACTGTTCGATCTCGGTACGTTTAAGCGCTATACCGGTAGGGGCATTCGGATTGGGGAAAATGACGGCACTGACAGAGTCTGCCGGCAACGCCAGATAATCCTGAATACGAATGCTGTAGTCCTCTGCCAGCGGGACATTCTGATAATCAATATCATAGAGCCGACAATAGACGGGGTAGAAACTGTAAGTAATATCAGGAAACAGAATCTGTTTACCATGATGGCGAAACAGGCTCAGAAAAAGATGCGCCAGCACTTCGTCTGAACCGTTACCTGCAAATACATGATCTACCGGCAAATCGTAATATTTGCCCAGGGCCGTGCGCAAGCGGTCGCTCTCGGGACTTGGATACAGGCGCAACTGATCCGCCGTTGCATGGCGGATCGCTTCAAGAACCACAGGTGACGGCGCAAAGGGTGACTCGTTGGTATTGAGCTTGATCAGATCCGTCTGTTTCGGTTGCTCGCCCGGCACATAGGGATCCAGTGTTTTGACAAAATCACTCCAGTACGCACTCATTTTCTA
>JBOIGK010000141.1:0-3326 GCA_050742695.1 Advenella sp.
GATAAAGTTGGTCTGACACGCAGCAATACGCACCGCACTTTGCAAACACTTATTCATGCAGGTTTTGTGGCACGCGATGATCAGGACAACTACATAGGGGGTATCCGGCTGTTTGAACTGGCGGCAAACCAGCTGGCGCAGCTGGATCTGCGACGCATCGCCTCTGGCGCCATGCACGTGCTGGCAGAAAGCACTGGAGAAACCATCCACCTGTCTGTACTGGACGGGTTTGATGTCGTGTATGTGGACAAGATAGACAGCCCGCAACCCATTCGCGCTTACTCCATGATTGGCGGGCGGGCGCCTGCCTATGCTGTCGCCACAGGCAAGGCCATTCTGGCCTATCAGACCGACAGTTTTCTGGAAAGCCATGCCGGGCAATTGCAAAAGCATACAGACGCAACCATGGCAGATTTGGATACACTGCGGCGCGCGCTGGCCCGGACAGTCAAACAGGGCTATGCCGTCAACCGCGGCGAGTGGCGCGACGGCGTTGGGGGAATCGCTGTTCCCATTTTTAACGGACTGGGACAAATCATGGGGGCCATTGGCATTTCGGCGCCCCTGGATCGGCTGACACCCGCACGCATACGTCAGTTGGTTCCCGAAGTCATCCAATGCGCCGGCGCAATTTCGCAGCAGTTGGGCTACACCGCAAAAGTGTCCAAGCCCGTTGCGTAGCCCAAGCGTTTATCTCAACTGAAATGGAATGTACTGTATGAGACATCAATCAACCACACTTTGCACAGGGCAGATTCGCTGCCAGCCATGGTAACCCGCACCGTGCACGGGCACAACAGGCTCTGTGCTTAAGAGCCATCAGCTCGACAGACTCACTTGCTGAGCAACCAGTCATTCACCCAATTGGAGGAAATACCGAATGTTCAACGCCATACTGATTGAAAAAGACGATGCCGGATACCGTGCCACAGCAACGTCCGTGGACGAGGCGCAATTGCCCCAAGGAGACGTTCTTGTCGATGTGCAATATTCAACCATCAATTATAAGGACGGCCTTGCCATTACGGGGAAATCACCGGTGGTCCGCCAGTTCCCCATGGTTCCGGGTATTGATTTTTGCGGTACCGTCAGGCAAAGCCAGCACCCGGACTTTAAGGCGGGAGACGGCGTCATCCTCAATGGCTGGGGCGTAGGCGAAACCCATTGGGGCGGCCTGGCTCAGCAGGCCAGCGTCAATGGCAAATGGCTGATCCGCCTGCCCTCGGGCATGAAGCCGGAGCAGGCCATGTCCATCGGTACAGCCGGCTACACTGCCATGCTTTGTGTCATGGCGCTGCAACGCAACGGCCTGACGCCCGAATCAGGGGACATCCTTGTGACCGGAGCGGCAGGCGGCGTTGGCAGCGTCGCCGTCGCACTGCTTTCATCTCTGGGATTCCGCGTGATCGCATCCACCGGCAGGCAGCAGGAGGAAGACTATCTGAGAAAACTGGGTGCCGCCGACATTATTGATCGCAATACCCTGAGCGAGCCTGGCAAGCCGCTGGGCAAGGAACGCTGGGCGGGCGCCGTGGACAGCGTCGGCAGCCACACGCTGGCCAATGTTTGTGCGGGCACCAAGTATCGCGGCGCGATTGCCGCGTGTGGTCTGGCACAGGGCCTGGATTTTCCTGCGTCTGTTGCGCCATTCATTCTGCGCGGTATTACGCTGGTCGGGATCGACAGCGTGCATTGCCCGGTCAAGGAACGCCAGCAGGCCTGGGACAGATTGAGCAATGAACTGGATCCGGCCAAGCTGGCATTGATCGGATCCCGGACGGTCGGTTTAAATGAAGTCATTCCCCTGGCCAGCCAGATACTGGAAGGACAAGTGCGCGGGCGGATTGTCGTGGATGTGAATCGTTAGACAATATTCGCAATCCGGTAGTCGGACAGACGGCCAGGTTACGAACCTTCTCGTAGCCTGGTCATCTTTTTTCAATAACACATACGTAATGAAGGCCAATCAGCCACGCGCCTTGCGTACCGCCTGCGCCAATTCACGGCAAAGCCCCAGCACATCAACCCGGGCCTGTTCACCACTCTTTGCCTCTGCAATCTTCTGCACCAGCGCCGAGCCGACAACCACGCCGTCGGCCACTCTGGCAATATTGGCTGCCTGTTCCGGTGTACGAATCCCGAAACCCACGCTTACCGGCAGATCGGTATGCCTGCGAATTCGTGTGACCGCTTGCTGAACATGCTCTATGGTCGCTGAGCCGGCGCCGGTGGTACCCGCCACAGAAACGTAATAGACAAAACCGCCGGCATTGCCCAGGATCTGCTGCAAACGTGCGTCATTGCTCGTGGGTGTGGTCAGGCGTACGAAGTCAATGCCGGCAGCCTGCGCCGGAAGACAAAGATCACGATCATGTTCGGCCGGCAGATCCACCACGATCAGCCCATCTACACCCGCCTTGCCTGCGTCGGCAATAAACCGATCCACGCCATAGCGATGAATAGGGTTGAAATACCCCATCAGCACAATCGGCGTTTCATTATCGTTCTGCCGAAACTCGCCGATCATTTTCAGTGTGGCGGCAACATTCTGACCCTGGGCCAGTGCGCGAAGACTGGAAAGCTGAATGGCCGGTCCGTCGGCCATCGGATCGGTAAACGGCATGCCAAGTTCGATAATATCGGCGCCCGCTTGCGGCAATCCGTTAAGAATGGCAGCGGCGGTGTCATAGTCGGGATCACCGGCAGTCAGAAACGTGACCAGGGCCGCACGATTCTCGTTCTTAAGTTGTGCAAAACGTTGTTGCAGGCGACTCATGCTTGTTGCTCCTTCTCTTTGCTATGTTGCATCACAGTTTGCATATCCTTGTCTCCGCGTCCGGACAGATTCACGACCGTCAGGTGATCCCTGGGTAGTGATGGCGCCTGCTTGAACGCTTCGGCCAGCGCATGAGCGCTTTCCAGCGCGGGAATAATCCCTTCCAGGCGACAGCATTGATGCAGAGCGTCCAGCGCTTCATCATCTGTGATTGCCGTATATTGGACCCGGCCAATGCTGTGCAGCCATGCATGCTCAGGACCAATGCCCGGGTAATCCAGCCCGGCAGATATTGAATGGGCATCAATAATCTGCCCGTCGTCATCCTGCAGCAAGAACGTGCGATTACCATGTAATACGCCAGGTACGCCCCCGTTCAGACTCGCTGCGTGCTTGCCGCTTGCAATTCCATGGCCGGCCGCTTCCACGCCGACAATCTTCACATCCTTGTCATCCAGGAAATCATGGAACAGGCCAATGGCGTTGGAACCACCCCCTACGCAGGCGACAAGCGAGTCGGGCAAGCGGCCTTCCTGGGCCAGCATCTGCT
>JBOIGK010000142.1:0-3155 GCA_050742695.1 Advenella sp.
CTTGGGAACACCGCGGCCAATCAGGCCGTCGGCGAAGCTGTCCATCATGGCGGGCGGGCCACACATATAAACCCGCGCGCGGGCATCCAGCAGTTGCTGTGGGACTTGCGACGCAACAATGCTCCTGGTTGTATTGATATCTGTGCTCAGTCGGTCGCCCGGCAATGGCGCATTATAATGATTGACAATATGCAGGTTTTTCAGACGCTGCTCATGATGTCTTAGGCGCGCCCGGAATGCATGGGTTGCGCTATTACGATTGGCATATAGCAGATGAATTTCCAGTTCGTCATCGTCTGGCAGCGATTCCAGCAGACTGATGAATGGTGTGATACCTATGCCGCCAGCCAACAGAATCAGTGGCCGTGGCGACACGCGAGGTGCGAGAAAAGTACCTGATGGGGCTTTCAGTTCTATGATATCGCCGGCGCGCAAACCGCGATGAATGTATGAGGACACCAGGCCATCCGGATACTCTTTACCATCGGTATGTCCTTTCTGGTGACGCACTGCAATGCAGTATTGCTTGCGGTCATGCACTGTCGCTGGCCCTGTTAGAGAGTACGCTCTGCTAACTGGTTGGCCGTTCACTGGCAGTCGTATTTCCACGTGTTGTCCCGGACGGTAGTCGGGCAACGCAGTGCCATCGCATGCCGTCAGGGTAATGCCCAAAACACCTTCGGCTTCGGCCTGCAGGTCGCTTACATAAAAGGTTTTAAACCCTTCCCATTTGTGTTGCCGTTTTTCTGTATACGGATCGGGCTCGATATTGCATCTGAACGAGCGATGACCAATCGAACCACTAATCGGGTCATGTGCCTGAGCCGAAATCAGGTTATTGAAATTGCTATTGCGTTTTCCCTTTGCAGGCAATTCAGTGCGATCTAGTTCCAGACAGGACTGCCACCAACCGAATTCTGCTATCACGACATCGTCCGCTAGACCTGGAGTAATACGAGTGATGAATCGCGCGCTTCCTATTCGCGTAGAGATAAGCGCCCAGTCGCCGTTACGTAGGCCTTTTTTTTCAGCTAGTCCCTCGCCGATTTCGGCAACCGGGTCGGCAGCACGCTTGCGAAGGGAAACCAGATTCCGATGTTGGCTATGGCAGTAATAGCCATTCTTCGCGGAACTCAGCGTAAGGGGAAATTTGCGTGCCGCTCCCGGATCCTGTTGCAAACGTCGGCTTTCATCCGGGAGCACGAAGACCGGCACAGCTGACTGGCCACATCGGTTCAGCTTCGCGCTGTAAAGCTCGACGCGTGTTGTTTCTGTGTCAAACCCTCGAATTCTGTTCGCATCGTCGTGATGCGCCAATGCATACTTCTGTTCGCGGATGTCGATCGTGGTACGAACCCCCTGGGGATTATGTCGTAAAGTGGCAATATCCAGTCCCAGGGGCGCCAGCATGTAATTCCATCCTTGTTCCAAGGATCCACCAAAAAACTGTTCGCCCATGCCCAGACGGCAAGCTAAATCAAACAGAATATCATTGTCGGACCTGGACTGCGCTCGGGAAGAAACCATTTGCTGCCGTAGCTGGACCAGGGACGCCGCATCGTCCGAAATCTCAAATCCCATGCGCAAGCCCTCCCGCTCCCACGGACTGTTGGCGGGTAAAAGAATATCTGCATATCGCGACGAGGGGGTCTCGAAAAGGTCGCAATGAACATGAAACTCCAGTTTTTGCAACGCCTGTTCGGCAAGATCGGTGTCGGCCTGGGACAGCAGCAGGTTCGTACCAAATGCCACCATCGCCTTAACAGGGTAAGGGTCTTCATGCAGGATGGCACGGTACGTATCCAGCGCGGTAACCCACCCCTGAGCGGGCGGGCCTAGCGGTCTTTCGGTCAGTCCCAGCGCCTTCGCACGTTGGGTCTTATCTAGTAGCGTAATGGGGTTGACCGGACGGAAAAAAGGCCCGCGCCGCACGCGATTGGCGCCCACGCGGTCGAAAGCCCCTGTCAGGGCATACAGGACAGCGACAGCGCGTTCCGTTTGTGTGGCGTTTGTATGCTGCCCGATGCCTGTCCATGCATGGTAGGCAATACGCCGGCCGGTCTGCAACAGGTCCAGGGCTTCTTGCTGTTTGTCTATCGGGACGCCCGTCAACTCATACACATAACCGGGGTTGTATGCTTCGACGGCTGCGACTAGGTATGCAAACGCTGGTTTGCAACTCAGGGGACGAGATAGTGTGTTATCGCCGTCCTGCACGTTAACTGTTATCTCGCCGTCCAGCTGTAAGCTGGTGTGCTGCAAGCCGCCGTCCGCGAGGTCTGTATCATAGGGCATAAGTTGCTGCTGGCGACGATCCCAAACCATATGGTGATTGGTTGGCGCGTCGGGATTCACAGATTGTTCACGCAGGAATTCACCATTATCGCCGCGCACCAGGAAAGTGGCATTTGTCCAGCGTTGAACGAACGTCTGGTCAAAGGCGTTGCGCCTAATCATCTCGCGAATAAGGCCCAACGCAAGTGCAGCGTCGGTGCCTGGCTTTACTGTGAGCCACACATCGGCCTGACGGGTCATTGCAGTCGGTCGAGGGTCGATGACCAGCATTTTTGCGCCTCGGCTCAGGCCGGTTGCGATAGCATTAGCCTGCGCCAGCCAGGTATTGGCTGGGTTATGGCCCCACAGCATGATTGTGTCTGCATGGCTATAATCTGCGGGTGGCATGCCGCAGCCAAACGTAAAAGCGTGCGCGAAGTCCTTATGCCAGTTGCAAATCTCTGTGGCATAGCAAATATTCGGGCTACCAAAGCTGCGCACAAATCGCTCGATCCAGTCGATACTGTCTGATATCGGCGTGCCACTTGGCGTTGTCACGCCAAAGACCACAGCTTCCGCCCCGTTCGCTTCGCGGATTTGCTTTAACCGGCTTGCCGTTTCGGCCAGTGCTTCTTCCCATGAAATTCGCTCCCACCCGGGGTCCGAAGCTCCCTTCGGATTGGTACGCCGCATTGGATATTGCAGACGCTCTGGATGGTGAACGATTTCCGGCGCAGCTCTTCCCTTCATGCACATGGCCGTACCAGTGGGGTGCGACGTATCCGGGCGAACCGCCACAAGCCTGTCGTCCTCAGTTTCGTTGATGGTTCCGCAGCGGGAACGGCACAACGTGCAAAAGCCTTTTTTTTCCAGTTTCATCA
>JBOIGK010000143.1:0-16083 GCA_050742695.1 Advenella sp.
CAGCAACCGCCGCACAGCTGACAAGCATTAATCCACTGATACCTGACGTGAGATATTTCATAAAACACTCCAACAATGATGGCTGGCGATTGCGCGAAAACGCATTCCCTGATTCGATTTGAATGGACTGAGAGATTAAATAATTAAACACTCAATTAATTATTAAGGTACAACGAGCGCCATCACAGATGCAATAAGGGAAAACGTTAATAAGCAATTGGACGGACGGCAAACCGGCGCTTCAGGCACCCATAAATGCAAAATCTGGCACGGTAGCGTAGCCCCGCGATCCAGGGCTTTTTGTTTTTCCCCGTCGGCACTTATGGACCGATCGCCATGTCCGGCAGCATGGCTGCGCCAGAGCCGTCCAGAAGCATTACGTTTACGATGAGGCCCGGAGCACAGCCAGTCAATCTGCATACCCTTGCAAAACGCCCTGGCCGCTTTGCACCGTATATGCAATGAATCTGCCTATTCTCCAGGCCATGACACCGACCAGTCCGCGGCCGAACAAGCGTTTTAATGATCAATTCAAATGTTCGCGTCGCTCCAATTCGGCTGGCGAGGGGTTCTCGGCAGCGAACGAACCTGTTTCAATATCGCCGGCGCGCACATAGTGGTTGACAATGACACCGCTATCTGACGCCTGCGTACTTAACAATTCAAATGCGGCCGGTGCCGCCCCTTCTGCAAAAAGCCTTTTTCCTTTACCCAGAACCAGCGGAAATATCATGATGTACATTTCATCGACCAGATCATGTGCATGCAGGGTTTGCAAAAAATCAGTCGAGCCCTGGGTAAGCAGATCCGGCCCTTCCTCTTCTTTCAGTTTGCGCACCGCCGCCACCACATCAGCACCCAGCACCCGGCTGTTTTGCCAGTCCGGCTTGAAATTCGCATTACGTGTGGCAACGTACTTTTCTATCTGGTCGAACAATGCGCCTAACGGCTCTTCCGGGCCGACATATGGCCAGTGGGCAGCAAAAATATCATAGGTTTTGCGCCCAAGCAGCAAATCAAATGGACGAGCGAAGATTTCTCCGATCTTAACGCCCAGTGATTCATCAAAATAAGGCACCAGCCAGCCGCCATACTGGAATCCGCCCACCGGATCTTCCTGCGGACCGCCCGGTGCTTGCATGACCCCGTCCATACTCACAAATGCGCCAACAATGACTTTTCTCATCAACGTTCTCCCTTGCGGTTATCCACAAACGCAGTAATTTCAGTTGAGATGCAAATGTCCGACTACGAGAGTAAAGTATATACCTGTGCAAGATTCATTATATTGTCTACAATAATAAATACCGAGTTGTAAACAAATTCATCGAGAGCAAGACGGCGGCAAAAATGGTTTTTACTGCACATCGATTAGGGAAATAGCAAGTATGGTTGAAAGCACTTCGCGTAAAGCGGTATCACAACAGCTAGCAAGTCTGGAAAATATTGTTGAGACGCTTCGCAATCGTATCGTCAACCAGGAGTTACCACCAGGTTCCAAGTTACGAGAATCCGTTCTTACTGAGGAATTCAATGTATCTCGCCCGCGTATCCGAGAAGCCTTTGGCGTATTGGAAGACCGCGGTCTGATACAGCGAATCCCCAATCGGGGTGCGGTGGTAACACGTCTGGAAGCAGATGAGATCTTTGCGCTTTTTGAAGTACGTGAAGTCATGGAGGCACTCGCCGTCCGTTTAGCAACAGAACGAACAGATCCTGCCTCTTGGACTGATCTGGTGGAACGTTTCGGCGGTCCCGCCGAAAGCGCATTGCAACGAGGGGATCTGGATTTTTATATCGAATGCATTAACCAATTTAGAGAGCGCACAACCATTGCCGCCGGCAATGCCATACTCACCGATCAAATGGCCAGTTTCTATGACAGAACAAAAGTGCTGATCAGGCGACTGGTGCTTGTACCGGGACGCGCAGCGCAAGGGCTTAAACAACATCAGGAAATTTTAAAAGCCATGTCTGATGGTGATGCAGAACTGGCAGAACGCTTGAAGCGAGCCAATATTCGCAGTTCCCGGGACAGTTTTGCGCAGTACAGGAAGTATCTGCTGTAGAAGCCACAACACAACTTCCTGCCACTTCGAGCCCGTTCAGCCTGTTATTGCGGCTTTATTCCTACATCCTGACCAACTTGCTGCCACAGCGCCAACTCTTTGCGCAGTGTCTGTTCGAAATCGGTCGCAGAGCCGTTACTCAATGTCAATCCTCCTGTCTTGGTTAACCGGTCTTTAATGGCGGATGTTCTGAGTACTGCGTTAATCTCTTCATTAAGTTGCCGAACCAGATCTTCTGATATACCCGCTGGCCCCATAACGCCAAAAAACAGACTACTGTTATATTCCGGCGCGCCTGCCTCGGCAAACGTGGGAACGTTAGGAATGAGCGCTGAGCGCTTCGAGCCGGATACCGCCAGCCCCTTTGCTCTGCCACTCGCAACCACTGGAGCCGCTAGAAGTATTGTGTCCATGTACGCATCGATCTGATTCCCGATCAATGCTGCGCTGGCCTGACCATTGCCCTTATAAGGAATATGAACAAGATCAATTCCCTTCGCTCTTGCGAATGCCTCCATTGCCATGTGGGTGGAACCGCCCACCCCCGAGCTGCCGAAGTTAACTGTTTCCGGATGTTTTTTTGTATATTCGATAAATTCAGTTAAGTTTTTCACAGGCATCTGACTTGAAGCCAGAAGCACCGTTGGAAGATAACCGACGAGCGCAATAGGCCTGAGCTCGGAAATGACTTTCTGGGCGTTTTTATACACGGCGGGATTGACGGCAATAGCGCTGGATACCATAAGCAATGTGTATCCGTCCGATGGTGCACGCGCCGTATCCTGTGCAGCAATGGATCCGCCTGCTCCAACTTTGTTCTCTACCACAACGGGCTGTTTGAGACGGGTGGCGAGACCGTCTGCCACGATACGCCCCACAATGTCTGTCGCGCTGCCGGCTGAAAATCCGATATACATTTTTATCGGCTTTGCGGGATAGTCCGAGGCCGCCATAGCCGGGCCATATAACGTATGTAAACAAAAAATTACTATGAGCCTGCAAAACGATCTAAGCATTTATGTCTCCTTTTATCGTACGCGCAATTTCGCCGTATTTATTTTGATATGCGCTGCAACAAGCGTGCCAACGGACCATCCGCCACACGTTTCAAACAGAAACCGTCTCCCTTTTCATGAAATAGTGATCAACAAAACCGGTAGTCACATCTCCGGCACCAAATCGGCCATCAGCAACCAGATCTGCCAGGAACTTGGCATTCGTGCCGAGCCCATCAATGGTCAGTTCATCAAGCGCGCGCCCCATACGCTCAATGGCGCCAGCACGGTCGCCCCCCAGAGCGATAATTTTCGCAATCATTGGATCGTAATAGGGGCTTATCTGGTCGCCCTCCCGAACACCAGTATCGATGCGGCAAGTACTATCGACACGTGGCCAGCACAATCGATTGATTGTTCCCGATGACGGCAAAAAATTTTTCTCAGGCCTTTCCGCATACAGACGACATTCGATCGCATGCCCTGTCACCGAGACACTCTCTTGAGATATCAGCCCAAGCGTTCCGAGCGCGTGCGTGATCTGCCACGCAACCAGATCTATACCTGTCACCATTTCCGTTGCTGGATGTTCAACTTGTATACGCGTATTCATTTCCAGAAAATACACAAGGTCCCGATCACAATCATAAATAAACTCTACTGTGCCGGCGCCGCTGTAATTCTGGGCAGACGCAAGCGCAACCGCGGCTCCATGTAACTTGTGACGTACAGATGTGGAAATATTAGGGGCTGGCGCTTCTTCGACAATCTTCTGAAATCGGCGTTGGATTGAGCACTCTCTGTCATGCAAATGAATTGCCGCACCGTTGCCAAATCCAAATATCTGCACTTCAATATGCCGCGCTCTGGGTACAAAGCGTTCCAGATAAATTGCGCGATCTCCGAATGCCTTGCCCGCCATGGATTGAGTAGTCTCGACAATGGCCAGCAGATCCTGGGGCAGGGCAACCTCGCGCATGCCAATGCCGCCACCCCCAGCCGCAGCTTTTACAAGTAGTGGATAGCCAACCTGCAATGCGGCCTCCCGCAAGCATTCACCACTTTGTTCTACAAATCTCTCGCTGCCAGGAAGAATTGGAACACCGGCTTCGAATGCAATTTTACGCGCGCGCTCCTTGTCGCCCATATTGATAATAGTCTCGGCGCTCGGCCCTATCCAGATCATCCCTGCTTGCGAAACGGCATCTGCAAATTGCGCGTTTTCGGAAAGAAAACCATATCCCGGATGAATAGCCGTGGCCGAGACCCGACGAGCGGCCTCGAGAATTGTCTGACTATTGAGATAACTATCGCGCGCATGCGCTCCACCTATCGCGACACTCTGGTCAGCCAGTGCTACATGCCTTGCGTTGACATCGACGTCTGAATACACAGCAACAGTGTGCAGATTCAGTCGACGACAGCTCTCAATAATTCGACATGCGATTTCGCCCCTATTGGCGATAAGAATTTTCTGCATCATGTTTCGTCCTTGATCCTTTTGCAAAGGCATTAGAGCCGCCTTCAGGGTTGAACACCATATCTGGGTTTTAGACCAAGGTCCGCATGCAGTCGTTGTTCCGCCAGCGCTATAAACTCGCACAGGATCGGCCGGGTCTGCCGTGGATCGATAATTTCTTCCACAGCAAAGGCCTCTGCTGTTCGATATGGGCTTGCATATGGTTTTAGTTCCGCTTCAATTTCTCTTTCCCGCGCAATCGGATCCGGTGCGGACATGATCTCCTTGCGAAAAGCCGCAGCCACGCCTCCTTCAACAGGCAATGAACCCCATTCCGCAGAGGGCCAGGCAAGTTTAAGATCTATATCATTTTTGTTGCATGTCGCCATTCCTGCCATGCCGTAGCATTTTCGAATTACCAGGGTTATGGTAGGTACGCGCAGCTTGCCAGCCACGCAGACTGCGCGCATGCCCTCGCGTAACGTGCCTTCCTGCTCGGCTTTCAAGCCAACCATGAAGCCGGGTACATCGACAAAGAAGATCAGAGGAATATGGAACGTGTCGCACAATTCCATAAAGTGAATCTGTTTCCGAGCAGAATGGACATCCATTGCGCCCCCGTAAACCATCGGGTTATTTGCAATGATTCCAACCGGACGCCCGCCCAGCCGAGCTAGCAAAGTTATTACAGATTTGCCGTAGGTAGGTTGAATTTCAAAGCATGAGTCCTTGTCGCAGACCAGCCGTACCAGCCGCAGCATGTTATAGGCCTGAGTACGCTTTTCCGGAACGATGGTAGCCAACAGCGGATCACACCTGTCGATCGGGTCGATATTGTCTGTTACAGGAGGCAGTTCCCAAACATTGCTCGGCATATAACTGAGAAATCTGCGGATTTGATCTATGGCGTCCTCTTCCGACGCAGCACAATTATGTATCGTGCCGGCAGTATCAACGGCTATTTTCGTACCTCCCAGATCGTTCTTGTCGATAACCTGACCCAGCGAGCGTTTTACAACGGGCGGACCAGCGGCAAATATTTGACTTGACTGATTCACCATTACAGAGAAATGGGAAAGAATGGCACGTCCTGCCGGTCCGCCTGCGGCGGTCCCCAGGACAGCAGAGACCACCGGTACTTGACCTAAAAGCTCTACAGATCTTTCAAATCCATGAACGCCAGGAAAAACGCTGTGCCCTCGTCTTTTGAGCGACGTGACGCTGCCGCCTGCACCATCAATTAGGTTTACCAGTGGGATGCGATAATGAAAAGCAAGATCCTCTATAAACCCACCCTGCCCGCCTTTTCTGCGGCTGCTGCCAAAGGTGGTGCCGCCACGGACAGTAAAGTCCTCGCCTCCAAGAGCAACCGGTCGCCCGTCAATTCTCGCCAGGCCGGCAACGTAAGGAGCCGGCGTCACGGAAACCAAAGCGTTATTTTCATCATAACTGCCGGTACCAGCCAAGGCGCCTATCTCGCGAAAGCTGCTGCTGTCGACCAATTTCTCAATCCGTTCCCGTATCGTCAGACGACCTGCCGCATGCTGGCGCGCGATTGCCTGGGATCCTCCCATTTTTTTTGATTCGGCCTGGCGAAACGCCAACTCCGGAAACTCAATGTCCTGAACGACGGCCGCTTTCTTGGCATCCACTGCTGATGAATCATTCATGAGGCCACCACGCACAAAAGCTGATCTTCGTTCACACTGTCTTGCTGCTTTACATTGATGGCTTGCAAGATACCCTCGGTTGTCGCTTCAACCGGAATCTCCATTTTCATGGATTCCAGAATCATGATAACGTCACCTTCTTCAACTTTGTCGCCAACGGTTCGTTCAATTTTCCAAACGGTCCCTGTGACTGGGGAGTTGATTTCAATTTGTGGCATTTTTTTATAGTCTCCTGTATTGAGCATGTGATTTTTGATTCAACGCGCCAGGGCGTTAACGTTCACCGAATCTGCGCTATTGTGAATGATATTTTGCTCTGTCAATTCATCGATTTGGCTCTGTGTTAATCCTGCCAATTGCGACAGAACGGCCTGCGTATCGTGCCCTGTGTCGCGGCCGGACCATAGAACCGCACCAGGCGTTCTGGACAGTTTTGGTATGACATTTGCCATAGCGACAGGGCCCAGCAAGGGATCTTCCGGAGACACAATCATCTCGCGCGCCTTGTAATGAGGATCGGCAAAAATATCCTTGATGTTAAATATTCGAGATGCGGGTACACCGACCTGCCTCAGAATTTCTTCCAGCGCCTCCAGTTGATGGGCAATCGTCCAATCAGCAACAATTACATCCATCTCGTTCTCATGTCGCACTCTGTCGGCCGGCTGGGCAAAGCGCGGATCAACCAGCAAATCATCTCTACCCATTGCTGCTACAAGACGCTTATAGATGCTTTGAGAGCCGGCCGTGATATGGATATAGCGATCATCGGCGGTCGGATAGAGTGAATTGGGGGTGTGCCCCGGCAAACGCGAGCCACAACGCTTCGCGATAATTCCCAATTGCTGATAGGCGGCAATATGTGGTTCCATGAAACTGAATGCGGCTTCATAGAGCGCTGCGTCAACGATTTGACCTTTCCCCGTGCGCTGCCGGTCCATTATTGCCATGACCGCGCCAAATGCGGCGTATAACCCGGTTATGTAGTCTGTCATGGAGACAGCAACCCGGGCCGGTGCTCGGTCAGGATCGCCGGTAATTTCCCGAAGCCCGCTGAAAGCTTCGCAGACCACCCCATACCCTGGGCGATCACTATAAGGCCCATCCTGGCCGTATCCACTGATGCGAACCAGGACAAGTCCAGGATTTACGACAGACAGGCTGTCATAGCCCATTTCCCATTTTTCAAGCGTGCCCGGCCGAAAATTTTCAATCACAATATCGGCTTTTTCACATAACGTGCGGGCAATGTCGCGCCCTTTCTTTTGCCGAAGGTCAATGGAGACATTTTTTTTGTTTCTTAAAATGGAAGCGCCATAAAGCGACCGACCATTTTTACTATTTCCCATCGACCGCACCGCGTCGCCCTCCTTCTGCTCGATCTTTATGACCTCTGCGCCGAAATCTGCCATCAAACGCGCACAAAAGGGGCCCGCGACTGTAGAACCCAATTCAATCACCCGGTAACCCGACAATGGGCCTGTACCACCCGAGTTAGGACCCGAGTTAGTTTGCTGCTCGTCCTTGAACATGTCTTTCCTTTCTTTCGAATGAAATCTGCCGGTTGCTCGCTATCGGCCGCTTGTTTTGATCTGATTATAGATACGCTTTTGCATTATCGTCAACAAAAATGTATACATTTTTGTTTTCATAAAAATGAAACGCAATATCGACATATAAACGGAAATAATGTTCGATAGAGGCAAGAATAGGGAAGGAAGAGGAATGATGGCGAGTAGCGCTTTGCAACTCAGAATAGGTGGTTATTCACAGCGACACCGTCGTGTCTCGCGTTACGTGAAAAATGCCAGCCTGACACGAACCAGCGGCCAAATGACACGCTCATTCGTATTCAGCGGCTGGCAACTTATGCTGTGTAATTTACTGGCGCTAAATCGCCAAGTCAGTCATGATAAACAATGCAGACAGAACGTTACCTTCATCTGACAACAGGCTTTACTCCCGCTTTTTTTCACCCGGACCTAATGTTCGCGCAAAGCGCCAATCTGCGCGGCCGTGATATCACCTGGCAAACCTCCCCAGGTAGTACGGGTGTAATTGACCAGCTCGGCCATCTGCTGATCGTTCAACTTGTGGGCAAACCCCGGCATACTTTGCATGTTGCCGTTGCCGGGGAATGCCTGCTCGGGCAGACCATCAAGAATCGAGGCGATCAGATTGGTGGCATCAGCCTGACGGATCGTTGCGTTGCCTGCCATTGCCGGCGCGACATTCGGCTTGCCCTCGCCCGAGACTCCGTGACAGCCAGCGCAAAGATTCAGGTACTGCGTTCGCCCCTGGCCGCCGCCTGGTGTCAATTGAGCCACTTTGGGAGACGGTGGTTTATCACCCATCAGATATGTGGTCATGGCCTTCATATCGCCCTTTGTCAGATACTGCGTGCTAAGAGCTACCACCATATGCATTTCGCTGAAGGCAGAGCCTTGCGGGGCCGTGCCGGTTGCCAGGAATTGCCCCAGGTCGTCAGGTGTCCAGCCACGCTCTGCCAATGCAGTCGGCGTGATATCCGCTGCCTTGAAGCGCCCAAGGGCGCCGCCCTTGAGTGATTGGGCCAAATCCATCTGGCCGAACATGCCGCGTGGCGTATGGCATTCGGCGCAATGCCCCATCACATCTGTCAGATACCGCCCTCGCACCCATAATTCGGAGTCTCCTGAAGAGCCTGCCGGCAGCGGATCCTTGTTCTGAAACAGCAGATTCCAGCCGATCATCAGAAAGCGCTGATTGAACGGGAACGGCAGATCATTCTGGGGCGTTGGCACATCAATAGCCGGTCTGGTCATCAGATAGGCATAGATATCATCCAGGTCCTGATCGCTCATCATGTAATAAGAGTTGTACGGCATCGCCGGATACAAATGTCGCCCGCCAGGTGTGATCCCTTCTCTGACTGCGCGGTAAAAGTCTTCCCGGGTCCAGCGACCAATACCGTAATCGGCCGAGGGCGTGATGTTGCTGCCATGCACGGTTCCAAAGGGGGTTTCCATAGGAAAACCGCCGGCAAACAGGCCACCGCCTTCCACGGTATGACAGGCGGCGCAGTCTGCCGCCCTTGCGGCATAGCGTCCGCGCTCTATCTGTTCATCCGTAGCCGAAACCTTCTGCACGGGATTATCATTACTGCGATTTTCACGCCACCACAAGATGGCGACAATAATCAGCAACACAATTGCAATCAGGAAAAGGGCCGGAAGATAGCGTCGTTTAGCCATTATTTATCTCCCTGATCAGGCCAGGCGTCTTAAGGACCAGGTCACGCACCGCTTCATAGTAGCGGACATAGCCAGTACATCGACAAATATGATTGTTCATTGCCTTGAGGATCGCGTTTTCCAGCTCATCCCTTGCAATGGGATTGCGCTTGAGCCCTTCAATGAATACCGTCGCGGCGTTCACGAAACCTGGCGTGCAGTAGCCGCACTGGAAGCTGTAGTGATCCATGAAGGCCTGTTGTACAGGCGACGGCACTTCTTCGCCCTTGTCATTGAGAACAGCATGCCCCTCCACGGTACGAATCGCCTTGCCATCGAAGTAATGGGCTCCGGTGATACAGGTTCGCGTCTCCTGACTGCTGCCGTCAGGCTGATCTTCAATAACGACACAGGCATGACAAACACCCTGACCACACCCAAGGCGTGAGCCGGTCAAGTTGACGTACTCATGCAGGAAGTCGATCATCATCATGCCTTCGGCAATATCAAGCGGACCCTGTTTCTTGCCGTTGATGGTCAGCGTAATCGGTCTGGTGGTGATTTTCATTGGAAGACCCCTTTGATGTTATCAGCGCGGACCGGCAGTTGGCGAAAATAATGTCCGCTGGCATGCGCAATCGCATTGATGACTGCAGCAACCACAGGAATCATCACGACTTCGGCCATGCCCTTGGGCGGATCGGTCTCGGACAAGGGAGGAAGAATATCGCCTGTTTGCTGCCACACGGCGACATCGCTCGCCCGTGGCACCTGATAGCGATTGAAATTCCAGGTGCCATCGCCAGGTCCGTCCTCGTACAAGGGCAGGTACTCGTGCAGTGCGTGCCCGATACCCATGGCGATGCCGCCCTGCAATTGGCCGGATACCAACTCGGGCACGATCAGATTGCCGCACTCCATGAAAGAATGATGATTGAGAATCTCTACCTTGCCCGTCCCCGTATCGACAGACAGCTCCACCAGCGTGCCAACGGCGCTGTAGTAGGTCACTGCCGCGTTGTTGCGTTGCATCGGAGGATAGTAGACGCGGTCGCGGGCAATCGCCTGGTAAGCACTTTCGCTGCCCGTGCGCAGCGCCAGCCCGTCAACAGGCAGACGCAGTTGGCTGGCATTCACCGTAAAGTCAGCTTCAGCCCACTGCCAGCGGTTGAAGCTGTGCACCACCACCCCGGTGATCAGTCCCATCTCGTGTGCTTTTTTTGCCAACGTGGCAAAGGGCAGGATTTGCATGCCTGCAGCAGTGAGCCCGCCGGGGACCCAGCGCGCATCTTCTCTGCGAACGACCAGCGGGGCAGCCTGGCCACCCCCTATGCCGGACTTCCAGATGGCCAGTGCAGCAGGCCACAGGCTTTGCTCGAAAAGCAGTCGCGACGCTTCCCTGGTGGTATGCGAGAAATAGAACGCCGAATTGCTGGCACTGGACGGAGAACAGTATGAAGGCGTCCAGAAGGGATCGGCGGACAGTTTGTCCTGATCCGCCTGCGGCATCATATAAGGATCTGCCGTTGCAACCATGGGCAGCATGTCCCAGTCCGTGGTCGAAAAGTGGGATTCATCGGCCGGCTTGCCCATCCATTGGGCACAGACAACGGTCTGCGAGGTGGTCATGCCAGTGCCCATCTCCGCACCGCTGTGATGGAGCACCAACTTGCCATCGGCCGAAAATTCCACCCGCGCAAATGATGTCTCGGCGCCCGTGCCAAAGTCTTTTTGCACACAGGCAAAGCCAACGCCATAGCGTTTGCCTGGATACTGGGTCTCAAATTCGGTCTTGCGTTTGTTTCGTGCCGTCCAGATGTCGTGCTTTGCCGCCAGATCCAGAATTTCATCGGCACGGATAGCGCCCGCCGGGATCGCGCCCTGCGTGTTTTTCATACCGGACTTGAGCACATTACGCTTGCGAAAATCGATGGGATCCAGATTGAGCCTGGCCGCCATTTCATCCATCATCATTTCTGTTGCCGCCATGCTCTGCAACGTTCCGTAGCCCCGGGCAGAACCGGCGTCAATGGCGCGCGTGGCCACACCCACAGCAGCAAAGTCGCTTTTGGGAATGTAGTAAATGGATTGGGCCGCAGTTGCTGCCACCATCACGACAGACGGCGTGAAATTGCACCTGCCTCCGCCGTTGCCGGTCATATATCCGCGAAAAACGTCAATTTTCCCGGTTTCCTTGTTTACCGTCATCGAATATGAAATATCGAATGCGTGGCGTTTGATCGACGTTTGAAACTGTTCGTACCTGTCATTGGCCAGGCGTACCGGATGGCCATCACCGTATATGGCCACCATAGTGCCGACAAAAGGAAAGCTGCTGTGATCCTTTGAGCCGTATCCCACGGTATAACAGGGATGCAGGACCAATCGCCTGATCGGTGTATTCATTTTGGCCAGCATCTTGGGAATTTCATCGGCCAGCTCCGGCGGCGATTGCGTCGGAATAACCATATGCAGGGTCTGGCTGGCCTGATCAAACCAGCCGTTGGTATTATCGGCCTCCATTGCAGCGGTATCGATCGATTGCGAGAAATAGTCTGCCGATAACACTTCGATCTTGTCTGATGGATTTTTTATTTCATTGTCCATCTGCTGCGCATGATACATCCCCGCTTCATCCAGCTTGCCGCCTTCACGTCCTTGTGGCCAGACCGGCAGTCGTTTGCGCAGGCCGGCCGGGAAAATGGGCATGTCCTTCAGGCTGGAAAAGGTATCTTCATCATAGGGCGAAGGGCCGCCGACACGGACAAACCGGAACGTACCCCACGGGTCGCGTTCCAGCGGGCCGGTCTCCCGGCCATAGCGAATAGCATCCGGATGAAATTGAATGGCGTTTTTGGCAAAACGGAATCGGGCAAAGTCGTGATAAATCAGCACCGCCACAGCCTGCCCCAGATAGGCAGGCGTCTTGCCAACCGGCAACAACATGTCGTCGCCGTAAAACTCAGGGAACGCAAGACCATCGCGGGCCAGGTCCTCGGCGGTCACAAGGCGATCGGGCTTTAACTCGTCCCCAAGACGGGACAGGTCAATCCCCTCAAAAATACGGTCGGCCAGGGTGGTGCGCAGAATGAAGGCATGTGCCTGTTTTTGCGGCCAATGCGGCATATCCGCGGCGCGAATATCGTAGCCAAAGACCTTTTTACCCAACGCCTTGGATTGGGCGTCGATCCGATGACGGATTCTTTTTGTATTGGAATCCCAGGCAGGAGCGTCCAGGATTTTTTCTTCGAACAGCGCATTGTATGCATTGCTGTTGAGCGGCGCCAGATATACGGTAATACCTGCAACCACGGTTTTCTTCAGGAAAAGTCGTCTTGACTGATTAAGCTGACTCATAAAATTGCCTTTTCAATGATTGAAGCGTGCTTTTTAACCCGTAGAAATGGTGCCGCGACCCGCAGTTTTTGCCATTACACAACAGATGATGGCAAACCCGTAAGTGTTTTTATCGATTCTATCCGATCGACTGAATGTAGTATATTGATCCTGTTCTCAGTGGAGCTATTCTGGGAGCTACGTTATCACAATATTCATAATTACGGAGACAACACCTATGAAATTCGCTCCTATGCGCATTATCAATGCGCTCGGCATGAGCGTTGCACTGGCCTTTTCAGCCAGCACGCTGGCTGCCGACAAACCCATTGTTATCAAGTTCAGTCACGTGGTGGCTGCCAATACGCCAAAGGGACAGGGCGCCCAGAAGTTCAAGGAAGTGGCGGAAAAACTACTGCCCGGCAAGGTACAGGTCCAGGTATTTCCCAATTCACAATTGTTTGGCGATGGCAAAGAACTGGAAGCCTTGCTGCTGGGCGATGTACAGTTGATCGCTCCGTCACTGTCCAAATTTGACCGTTACACGAAAAAAGTCCAGCTGTTTGACCTGCCGTTCCTGTTTGACGATATGGCTGCGGTAGATCGCTTCCAGCAGAGCGACAAGGGTAAAGAACTACTGGACGCCATGAAGAATCGCGGACTCAAAGGGCTTGCATACTGGCATAACGGCATGAAGGAGCTGTCCACCAATAAGGCGCAACTGCAACGTCCCGACGACGTCAAGGGTTTGAAGTTCCGTATCCAGGCATCCGATGTGCTAGAGGCGCAGTTCCGGGCGCTGGGCGCAAATCCTCAGAAACTGTCTTTCAGTGAGGTTTATCAGGCATTGCAAACCGGCGTGGTTGATGGTCAGGAAAACACCTGGTCCAACATCTACTCGCAGAAATTTCATGAAGTGCAGAAAACCATTGCAGAAACCAACCACGGCGTGATCGACTACATGGTCGTCACCAACGCACAGTGGTGGGATGGCTTGCCCGAAGATATTCGTGCCGGTCTGGAAAAAGCCATGACCGAAGCAACTACTTTTGCCAACCAGGAAGCTGCCAAACTGAACGAAGAGGACAAGCAGCGAATCATCGACGCAAAAAAAGCCAAGGTCGTTTCCTTGTCCAAAGAGGACGTGCAGGCATGGCGCACGGCTATGGCTCCTGTATGGAAAAAGTTTGAAGCCGATATTGGTGCCGACCTGATCAAGGCGGCCCAGCAAGCCAATAAGTAAATTGTATTTTCTTTTACGCAGACCGCTCGCCCGCCCAACACGGGCTGGCAGTGGTCGCATGGATAATCGTCTGACCGACAGGCTTTTTGCGGGTTCAAAAAGGAGTATCACAAATGAACGCTAACTGGTTTCATCGGCTTGAGGAAGGACTGATCGCCTTTCTGCTGGCCGCCATGACGCTGATTACCTTCGCTCAGGTCATAGCGCGCTATGTCTTCAATTACAGTTTCACCTGGGCGCTTGAGCTGGCCATGTTCATCTTCGGCGGGCTGATCTTTCTGGGCCTGTCCTATGGCGTGCGGGTCAAGGCGCACATTGGGGTCGATGCGCTGATCAAGGCACTGCCGAAAAAGGCCGCCCGCATCACCGGTATTGCGGCCTGCATACTTTGTCTGATCTACACCGCTATCGTGTTTTACGGCGCCTGGATTTACGTGGACAAAATGTACACCATTGGCATTCTTGCTCAGGATATGCCCGTTCCCCAGTGGATTCCGCGATTGGTATTGCCGGTGGGCTTCGCGCTTTTATTCATACGTTTTGCCCAAATCCTGCTTGATATGTTGCGGGGTCGTCGCGCCCAGCTGCTTGGCGATGAAGCCGAGGAAGCGCTGAAACATGCCAGTGATGACACGTCTGTGATCAACCAGGAGGTCAAATGACTACCGTCGCCCTATTCATCATGCTGTTCGTGTTCATGTTCATGGGCACGCCGGTTGCGGTTGCATTGGGTCTATCCTCACTGCTGACCATTCTGTTCTTCGGCACAGATTCCCTGGCCTCACTGTCGCTTAAAATGTACGAGACGTCTGAGCATTTTACGCTCATGGCGATCCCATTCTTCGTATTGGCAGGCTCATTCATGACAACCGGCGGCGTGGCCAAGCGCATGATCCGCTTTGCGGTCGCTACTGTCGGGCATTTCCATGGCGGGCTCGCTATTGCATCTGTCATGGCCTGCTGCCTTTTTGCTGCGGTCTCGGGCTCCTCCCCTGCCACCGTCGTTGCAGTCGGCTCCATTGTGATTGCCGGCATGGTTCGCTCTGGCTATCCACAATCGTTCGCGGCAGGCGTGGTGTGTAACGCCGGTACGCTGGGCATTCTGATTCCACCCTCGATTGTCATGGTGGTCTACGGGGCAGCAACCGAAACCTCGGTGGGTGCGCTTTTTATGGCAGGTGTGGTACCGGGCATTTCCCTGGGCATACTGCTCATGATCGCCATCTATATTGTGGCCAGGATAAAGAACTACCCACGTCAGCCGCGTGCCAGCGGCAAGGAAGTGATGGCTGCAGCCCGCGATTCTTTTTGGGGCCTGGCGCTTATCTTTATCATCCTTGGTGGTATTTACGGCGGAGTCTTTACTCCGACAGAGGCGGCGGCGGTGGCCGCGGTCTATGCGTTTCTAGTTGCCGTCTTTGTATACCGCGACATCGGATTTCGTCAAGTTCCCGATGTGCTTATTGATGCCGCCAAAGTCACAATCATGCTGATGTTCATTATTGTGAACGCGCTGCTTTTTGCCCATGTGCTAACTACAGAGCGCATTCCGCAGATCATCGCGGAACAGATTATCGCCTGGGACATGCAAGCATGGCAATTTCTGATTGTCGTCAATATTCTGCTACTGGTTGCCGGCATGTTCATGGAACCCACGGGCATTATTCTGATTCTCGCTCCAATCCTGTTTCCGATTGCCATGCAGCTTGGCATCGATCCGGTTCATCTGGGCATCATCATGGTCGTCAATCTGGAAATTGGGCTGGTTACGCCTCCAATCGGGTTGAACCTTTTCGTTACCGCAGGAATCACCAAGATGTCTATCGGACAGGTCGTACGAGCCGCCTCGCCATGGCTGATCCTGTTGCTGGCGTTTCTGGTTATCATCACCTATGTTCCCGCCATCTCCTTGTGGTTGCCGAAGCTATTGGGATAACGAAATACTGATCTGCCGTTTTCCGTTATAAAGACAGGCACGCCGCCTGTCTTTTTTTGCGCTGCCATGATCACTATGACAATTGAAAAGTGTATGCTATCGGCATGGATTCTCTGACTGCCGCTTGCGCGCGTATGCTTGCTGCCGGCGATGTGCTCAACGC